>NZ_JACYFG010000004.1 GCF_014803405.1 Pelagicoccus enzymogenes | reverse complement strand
TCGAAGAATGAATTTAGATTGGGCAGAGCTTTTGTGTAAGATCAACGACATGTTCGTTAATCTCACTCGCGAGAAGATTTTCAAGAAGGAAACGAACGACTTTAAGAAGCACGTAAGATCGTGCCTAAAATTAAACGACGAAAGTGATTGGAACTACATTCTCGCCTCAGAAGACATTCTGGAGGATTCAAACGCTGCCATTCAGAACTTCCTAAAATTTGGCATTAGCGGCCCAACTAAGTATGACGAGTTGGGAGAAAAGTATTTGAGACTTTATGGCCTACTCAACGCGGTATACCTGCAGCAAAATGCCCTGCTTAGCTTGGCGAAGTTCTTTCAGCATCCAAATTATTCCAAAATGAGAGAAGACTTAGAAAGTCTTCAAATCAGGCGTATCAGAAATCAACTGGGGGCTCATAGTGTAGATTTCTTCGAGGAAGAAGGGTTCCCGAATAGAGCCTTTGTTCCAGTTCGGATCTCCTTAGAAGACTTCCATGTCGAGTTCTTTGAGCACACTAAGGATGAGATGCATAAAGCAGACTTAAAAGAATCGATTGAAGAGCATCTAAAACTAGCATCACACGTATATCTGGACGTGATTGAGAAGTCCATTAGGACCATTTACAAAAACAACCCTGAAAAAATTGAATCCCTAATCGAAGCTTTCAGTCCGTTTAGGGAACGATTAAAAGGAAACATAGTTAACGTGAGCCCGAATGGGGACGTACTCGTAATCCGCACAATTCAAACATGAGTACGAATACAAAATGTTCGAACCAGGCAGAGCTCACAACTCCGGACGCTGCGCGCCCTACGTCGTGAGTCTTTGACGTTCTTTGAAAATAACATGAGAACTTGCCTCAAGTGTTCAGCTAAGATTGGACCCCTTAAGTCGCTTACGGTATCGAAATGGTCACCCCTGAAGTGTCCGGCATGTGGAACCCAATACAAAATGAACCAAGGAATGTCTGCTTTGGTTGGGGGCGTCGTTGGCGGATTGACCTACTTTCTGGTCGTAAGCCCATACAACGATGGAGATATGCCGAGAGCAGGAATAGGCTTCGTTGTTGGCTTGGTTCTAGCAACTGTTGGATTCTGGCTCTTCGTCCCTGGAGAAGAGATGGAACCAAAAGTTGAGGTGAAAGAGACTAAGGAATCATGAAAGAAGGGCAGACGCCCGCCTCTTCGCTACTAACCCAAAAGAATCAACGAACCCAACAATTCTAACCTTAGCCGGAGCCGACATCGTGTGGCTTTGACGTTGTCGGAGAAATGAAGACCAATCGAAGACTCTACCTCCTCGTCCTAGGTTTAATCTTGATATCAGTTGGCGTGACTGGAATGGCCACTTCCAAAGTCAACCGAGAAGCGACGAAAGAAAAGGCTGCTGAGCTATTCGACGGGCTCATTGAAAACGTGAACTCTCCGTTTGTGAAAGGAACAGAAGAATATGAGGGATGGAAAGAGTTCCAGAAATCGACACGAATCGATTTGATAGCCGCTGAAGCAACGAAAAACAATAGCTTCTTTTCCATGACTTTCGCTGCGGGAATTGGGCTTTCTTTTGCGATGGGTGGAGCGCTTCTTGTGAAGAGAAAAGGAAGCGGCAACCGGACGGTACAGGCAACCTCGGCAAGCCACCACGTTTAACCTCGTCGATATGCAGAGATTCAGCATTTTCATGATCATGCTTATAGCGACCGCTGCCCATTCGTTCGGTCAGTTTAGGATTGCCACTGAGATGATTGGCAGGAACCCCATGGTCGACTCCAATTTTCACAGTGTCGAGATTACAAAAACTAGTAAGCCTACGGTAAGTGAAACTATCGCGAATGAAGGACACGTGACGGTTTCAAATATAGTCGCTGAATTTCAGATTAACAATTTAGAAATACTGAGAATGGCTGAAAAATGGAAGCTTTCAGATACTGAATCCGCAAGATACATTTACGAGAGAATAGAAGAAGAAATAGAATTTACACGTATTCCTTTGGAGAGTCTGCCACAGCTTGATTTTATTTTACGACAAATATTTATAGAGCATCGATTTACGGCAGTAAACAAGCTGACTGGAGAACCTATTGATGAAATAAAAACGGTCTCTTACAAGTTGGGTTGCTGCTCAAATGGAGGAGCCATTGTTTTGACCGATGGAACGATATACTACGATCTAGGAAGGGTTGAATGGTAAAAGCGACGCGGCGGTCTGCAGCAAGCTGCAACCCTACTATGAAGAGGCGAGTAAGTTTTGTTGGACAGTTTTGGGTTTTGTTCGCAGCTTCAATGACCTTCCGTCTCCAGCTTCTTTGAAACTATGAAAAACAAAAAGATTAAGTGGATAGTCAGGATAGCCTTATTGCTTGGGACTGTCGTATCCTTGTTTTTCGTACCGTGGATATTGGTGTGGGCTTGGATCTTGCCGCTCCCGAATTCTGTTCAGGAACAGTTGGATGAGGCCATTGGACATGGCTTTGAGGGGATGATCGTGTATGTCAACGAGGCCGGTAAGCCTCCTGCGTTTTACGGGGCCGGCTGGCACGATCGTGAAGACCAGATAGCAGCGGATCCACAGGCCTTCTTTAAAATTGCCAGTATTTCCAAGCTTTATGATGCGGTCGCTGTAAGCAAGCTGGTGGATGACGGAAGGCTGTCCTTGGATAGAACGCTTGCTGAGTATTTTCCGGAGCTTGGGGGAAGAATTGAAAATGCGGAACGGATCACCTTGCGATTGATGGTTCAGCACCGCAGCGGTATTCCCAATTTTACGGATACGCCAAATTTCTGGGCTAACCCACCGGAAAGCGGTGAGGATGCGCTGAAGCTGATCCTAGATAAGCCGGCCAATTTTGAACCCGGAGAAGGTTACGAATACTCTAACACCAACTATTTGTTGCTCTCTCAGATTGTCGAAAAGGTTTTGGGGTACAGCAAGTTCCAGTTCATTGAAGAAAAAATATTGAACCCTCTCGGGCTTAAAAACACCTATGCTTCACACAGCGAAGTGAATGCGGATCGTTTGATGAGCGGCTATCATGTTGGCCATCCCCACGATTTGAAGATGGATGAGCATGGCATGGTCGCTACCGCAGAGGATGTAGGGATCTTCTTAAGGGCCTTAAACGACGGGTCTTTGTTTAACGAAAATGAACGTGCCATCTATGCATCGATATACGTGTACAAACATTCTGGATGGGTGCCCGGATACCAGAGCTTCGCTGAATACCATGAGGATTTGGATACGGTCGTCGTACAATTTTATAACACGACCGATTCGAAGTTGTATCTGTGGAATGTGGCAGAGATCGTAAATGGCCGCATCGTGAAACTATTGAGAAAGCAAAGGCGCTGAGAGGGTGCTCAGTAGGTCGCGTTTTTGTAGGGTTGGACCTTGGTCCAGACCGCGTCGTGCTGTGAAGCGGGTTTGCGCTGCGGTCTGCAGCAAGCTGCAACCCTTCGCTGGAGAGGATCGTATGTGTTGTTGGATTGTTTCTCAGAACGGAAAGACTGAAATGGGACTCTTCTCCCTGGTAGTTGGCAGCAATCGATATGGGGTTTCTCGTGTGCTGTCAGTGCCGTTCCTTGCGTAATTCTGATGTGCAATTCTCCCGTGGGAAGCGTAGCGGTCAGGCGGCCTCCAATCGCGACGCAAGGTCGCTTCCCACGCGATGTAAGAAATGTAAGGAACAGTCCGATCCTTCATAAAAAGCGCAATTCACGCTCCTACATTTATTGGACAGTCTTTAAGGATCTTAGCTTACACCGCCCTCGCATCCTTGGGCGACAAGGCTGAGGTGAAATTATTCTGCGGTTTGTATGGTCCGCTATTTTTGGAAGGGGTCCTCTAGGGGAGGGCATTCGCGACATCTCGCTCGTTCGTTCAGCAGTTCCAGAAGGTAGTAAAGCATGCGCAGCGGGAAGGGAGGTGGGCTGCTTTCTGCGGGTGCTTTGCGGTTCGTTTTCTTTTTCATAGCGAGAGCGGAGGCGATGTCAGTTGTAGGGGGGCTAGGTGTGGAGGGAAGGGCTGCTGGTTCCTCATAAGCTCGCCACCCGGCTCGATCATCGGGTGGCGTGGCGGTAGTGAATGGCCAAGAGCGGCTTACTCGACGGCGATCCTATTTTGCTCCTTCCGTTCCTCGCGCAGGAACGAGGCTATGACCTCGTCGACGATGCGGGGGATGGCGGCGAAAGACTTGGCTTTCGAGTCTTCGAACCGCTTGTCTCCGAATTCCTGATACTCGATGCCTTCCTGCCAAGATTGGGACACTCCGAGGTATCGAGAAAATACTTCAACATGGGGGTGAAGGTGGTTTAGGTGGTTGCGTATGCCGTTGCCGGTGAAGCCAAATTCGCCGGCGGTGGTCAGGGTCACCAGCCGCTTTCCAGCGAGGATGGGTTCCAGGGGGAAGTCGCCGCGTTTAAGGTCGAATGAAAACGTTTCGCCGACGCGGACGACCTGGTCGACCCAAGCTTTAACGGCAGCAGGTACGCCGTAGTTGTGCATGGGGGTGGCAAGGACTATGGTATCAGCCGCTCGGAGCTCGTTGATCGCTTGGTCCGAGTAATCGAGCAGTTTTCGCTGCTCTTCGTCCCTCTCCTCTGGCGGGGTGAAGACGGCTGCGATCCACGCTTCCGAAACGAATGGCGGTGGCTCGCTGCCCACGTTTTTGACAAGCACCTTGGAGTCTGGAATTCGGTTTCGCCAGCTCTCCTCGAAGCGGCTAGCCATTTTGCGGGATAGGGAACGTCCTCCGCGAGGGCTTCCGTTGATGATGAGTAGGTTGGGTGTAGTGTTCATGTTTGTGTGTTGGTTGGTGAGGTTTCTGGCGAAAGAGTGGGACGGGTCGCTTAGGCGATCATGTTGTTGAGGTCGGAGCCGTAGGTGGGATAGGCCCAGAGAACCGACTTCAGGTCGCCCACGGTCAGTTTCTTTTTGATGGCGAGAGCGAATAGGTTGATGACTTCTGCGGCTTGGTGGCGGAGCAAATGGGCTCCTAGGATGCGATTGCTTCCGTTTTCGATCAGGACCTTAAAAAACGAATGGGCTTCTCCGATGCGCTGGGAAGAGGGCCAGTTCTTGGTCGAGCCTTTGTGGACGCGAAAGTCGAGTCCTTGGCGCTGGGCTTCCTCCTCGCTGAGCCCAACCCGAGCCAGGTTTGGAATGGTGAATACGGCGCTGGCGACAGTGTCGAGCTCGAGGGGCGATCGGTTTCCGTACAGGATGTTTTCCGCGACCAGCATGCCTGCCCGATCGGCGACGGTGGCAAGTTGGTAGCCGGTGTCGGCGACGTCGCCGATCGCGTAGATGCTAGGGTGGGAGGGGCTTTGCAGGTAGCGATTCACGACGATGCCGCGGGGGCTTGTCTTGATTGCGGCGCTTGCCCGGTCGAGTACGCCAAGGTTGGGGCTGCGGCCGCTCGCGTTTATGACGCAATCGACTTCGATCGAAGCCCCGCTGTTGGTCGTCAGGAGAAGTCCGTTGCCGCTTCGCTCAATCGAGGTCGCGGTTTGTTCCGGCCAGAAGGTGATGCCGGCCGCGGCGGTTGCGTGGAGCAGGGTCGTGACGGCCTCTGGGTCAAAGGAGCTGAGCGGTCGGGCGCTGCGGTGCACGATGGTGACTTCACTGCCGGCTTGAGCGGCGACATGGGCAAATTCGAAAGAGATGTATCCGCCGCCGATGAAAGCGATGCGCGGAGGCAGGCTGGGCAGGTCCAGGAAGGTGTCGCTCGTGCCAGCCAACGCGGCTCCGTCAATGTCGAGGCGGCGAGGGGAGGAGCCGGTGGCGATGATGATGTGGTCAGCGATGAGGGTTGAGTCCTCGACCTGCAGGGTGTGCTCGTCGAGCAGCTGGGCTCGACCGCGAATGGGAGTGATTCCCGCTTGGCGGTATCCGTTGAAAGAGCTTTCGGGGATGCCTTCCAGGAATTCGTTCTTAAGGGCCTGCAGGGCGGGCCAGTCCGTTTGCGGAGCGTGAGTGATTCCTTTTCCGGATAGATGTCGGGCGGCGGCAATGGCCTCGGCGTTGGCGACGAGATATTTCTTGGGCTGGCAGCCGCGGAGGGCGCAGGTACCGCCGAAGGCTTGCTGGTCGACGACGGCGACTCTTTGACCGCCGGCTTGCAAGCCGCGGGCAGCGTAGTAAGCGGAAGTGCCGGACCCGATAATGACGGTGTCGAAGGTTAAGGTGTTCATTTGAAGGGCTGGACTCAGTCGTAAGTGGTTTGGGTGAATGATATAGTGTATCAAAAAATAGGATACGTAGATATGGGAGGTGTTAGGTGCGTACCGAGGCTAGAGCGGTACGCACCCCTTTTGTTGGCTATCGTTCCCAGCGGAATTTTCTCTCGGACTCTTCGATTGCGACGTCGTTGATGCTGGCCTCTCGAACTTGCATCAGTCCGTTCGCGGCGAATTCCCATTGTTCGTTTCCGTAAGCGCGGAACCATTGTCCCGCTTCGTTGTGGTACTCGTATTCAAATTTTACGGAGATGTGGTTCCCGGTAAAACTCCAGAGCGTTTTCTTGAGCCGGTAGTCGAGCTCCCTTTCCCATTTGCGGGCTAGGAATTGGCGGACTTCCTCGCGACCGTTTAGGAAATCGGAGCGGTTGCGCCAGCGCGTGTCGGGCGAATAGGCGAGGGCGACTCTTTCTGGATCGCGGGAATTCCATGCGTCTTCGGCTGCCTGGACTTTTGCGAAGGCACTCTCCTGGGTGAATGGTGGTAGTGGCGGACGTGATACGGTCTCGTTTTGCAATGTGGTTGTCATGGCTTCGTGTTCCTCTCGTGGGCGATCTAGCGCGTTTTTGTCTGCGGGCGAAAGGGGGCAACCTTAGGATCCCCCGGCGCGGAGCGTATTTTTTGGACTGCGTCCTTGGTAGGCCAAGTGGTGTTGGCGATCATGCGGTAGTTGACGGAGGCGGCCTGGAAACCGTCGAGGTCGCCCACGATCGCGGCTGCGGTCGCGTCCGGCACGACGGCGACTTCGAAGCCTTGCTCCATCAGTTCACGCAGGTGTGATTCCGTGCAGAGGTTTGCCGACATGCCGCCAAGTATTACTTTTCGGATACCACGTTTGCGCAGCTGTAGAACGAGGTCGTTCGACTCGGGACCGTAGACTTTGTGGGGGCTTGTGACTACGGTGCTCTCGTGTTCGATGTAAGGCTTGTAGCGCTCCAGCCAGTCGGCGCCTGAGCCTTCGAAGTCTTCAGTGGTGAGGGGACCGTCTCGGTCGAACATGCCGATACTGTGCATCACCGTCTCGAGTGTGCCCTCGTGCTCCCATACGTGGTCGTGTGGGTAATAGTAGTGGGGAGACACGACCACGAGCATTCCGCGTTCCTTGGCTGCGGCGAAGAGTTGTCCGATGTGCTCGACGGTGTTGTTCTCGGTTACGCTTTTTCCGACGACTCCCCAGGTGACTCCCTCGGGACTGAGGAAATCGTTTTGCGGGTCCGTGATCACCAAGGCGGTGTCGGACAGGTCGATCTCCAGTCCCGGGTCGGGAAGTTGGGCGAGGGCGCTGTGCATTGCGATAAGTCCAGTGAGGAGCGTTGAGATATTGCCTAGGGTTTTCATAGTTTACTCGGATTGTGTTGTTGATGTTTCAGCCGTGTTTGGCCTTCGGTTTGTTCCCGGGCGGGAACGGTAAAGTGGGGGTAAATCGCCTGCGTTTTTAATGCGTCTCCAAATCTTGGATGCGTTGCTTGAGCCCTTCTACGAGGGGAGCGATCTCCTCGTGAGAATAGCGGGGCGTGATGTATTGGGAGCAGTTCCAGTCGAAGGAGACTACATCGATGACGAACACGCGTTCCGCTCGTCCAAGGGTAGAGTCGCCGATGCCGTCCAGCACTTCGGGAGGCGTTTCGGAAAGAGGGTAGGTACGGGCTCGACCGAGGATTTTCAGTCGCGTGCGTGACGGATAGTCGATGAGGAAGAGGGCGACGCGGTCGTGGCGAGAGAGGTTGCCGGTGCTGATCAACTGCCGGTTTCCTTTGTAGTCGGCGAAGGCGATTTGCTCCGGGCTTATCGTTTTCAGGAAGCCAGTGGGCCCGCCGCGATGCTGGATGTAGGGCCAGCCGTCCTCGTTGACCGTGGCCATGTAGAAGGAGTTGCGAGCTTGGACAAAGGCTTGCTCGCCCTCGCCGAGGGCATCGGTCTCCGCTCCCTTCTCGACGGTTTGGTGTCTTCCGTAAGCCGCCTCTTGGGCTTTTTGTACGCTGGGAGTGAGAGCGATCTCCATGAACTTTCGAGCCATCTTCTTGGGTGTTTTAGGCGGCAGGGGCTTGTGGCCCCTGCCGCGATTCGTTGGATGTTGTTTTGTTGAGAACGCCGCGATTAGGCGTTTTGGCAGGAGCATGCTTCCACGGCTGGGAAGTCGTTTTCGGTCTGAGCCAGGCGATTGAAGTAGTTGGTGTAGATGTTGAGGGCCACGTTGGCAGCGACCTCGGCGATCTCCTCATCGCTCACGTTGGCTCGGCGGGCCGTTTGCAGGGTTTCGTCGCTTACGGCGCCGCGGGTTTCCAGGATCTCCTTGGAGAGGGTCAGCAAGGTTTGCTCCTTGACGTCGTAGGCAGTGCCGCGACGCGCCTCTGCGATTTCGCCCGCAGGGATCTTGAGCGATCCGCTGATGGCAGTGTGGGCCCGCAGGCAGTACTCGCAGCTGTTTTCCTCGGCGAGTAGGAGAGCGATCTTCTCGCGGGTCGACGGACGTAGGCTGCCTTTGGATACGGCTCCGCTGAGTCCGAGGTAGCCCTCGAGGGCGGTGCTGCTGTTGCCGAGCGCTTTCACCATATTGGGGACGAGTCCTAGCTTGGACTTGACCGCTTGGTAAAGCGATGCCGTGGCGGGCGCTGCGTTTTCTGCTTCGATTAGTTTTATTCTGTTCATGATATTTTTTTGATGATGAGTTGTTTTGGTTTTAGGGTGTTGAGTGTCGCTAAAGAGTGAATACGTTGAGGGTGCAGCGATGCGGTTAGCGTGGTGCGTGAGAGGAACTCCTGGAGTTGAAGCTTCCTTCGGAGTCGTTCGCTCTCGAGGGTTTGCATTCCGCTTTCAGCAAGGTTGCGGGTCGCTCGGCTTTCCGAAGAGAGTCGAAAACTGGCTCTGGGGATTGAGCATCAAGGCGAGCGGCACCATGTAGGCGTAATGGCGAACCAAGGTGATGATGGGCAGGGCCTTGTTGAGGTCCCATCCGGCGATGCCGGCTCCGAGCAGCGGGAGCATGAAGAACCACACGATGAGCACGGTTTGGGCGGTGGTGTAGGCGAAAGCTCGAAACCACTCGGGGCCGAAGAGCGATGGGCGGAGGGCCGCATAGATGACGGAGAGGGCGATGCCGTTTCCGTAGTGAACGGGCAGTCCTCCCAGGAGCCCGTATCCCAGCTTTTGGCCGATGAGGCCGGGGATGTCCCACCAGGTTCCTGTCATCAGGAATCCGGAGATGTCGAATAGGATGGTGCCGAGGATTCCGGCGACGATTGCGTTGGTCCAGTTTATCTTCATTTTATTGTATTAGGTTTATGGTTACGTAGAAATGTGTTAACTAAGGTCTCGTATCTCTTGGGCTGGAGGATGGTCCAAGGGGGTGTTCGCGAGGTTGTTGAGCAGGCTTGCGAAGTGGACTTGGGCCACGGCTGCGACGATTTCCACGATGGTTCGTTCGTCGTGGATGGAGCGTCGGAGGCTGTTGAGCTCCTCGTCCGTGAGATGGCCGTGCTTGCGTATCAGCTGACGGGCAAAAGCGAGGGCGGCGCGATGAAGGGGAAAGTCGGACAAGCCACAGCGGGCGCGTTTGATTTCCTCCTCGCTGATTCCGAGGGCCTTAGCTCGGGAAGTGGCGGCGGACACGTCGTAGGAGCTGCTTGCCAATTCGCCGATCGCGAGGAAGAGCTTGGCCTGCAGCTCTTCCGAAAGGCTGCACTTGTCGAGAGCGTTTCCGAATACAAGGTAGGCCTCCAGCATGAGCGGGGCGTTCGCGAGCACCTGCAGGAAGCCCTCAAGGCTGCGTGCTCCGCCTGCCAGCTTCTGCAACTCGAGACGAAGGGGCGCCGGTAGGGCCTCCGTGTTGACTTGGCTGATTCTCGATTCGTTTTCGAACATGCCAACCCTTTATCACAGGCTGCGCCAAGAAGGTGCTTGTTTGCTATAAGTAATTGAAGGACAGTGTTTAGAGAATATTTCCCTGTCGGGAAAGCTCTGGCGATATCTTGGGGAACGCGAAATATAGTGTTGATGTACCACGAAATGTCGTGTTCATGGTGGTATGGAGAGCACGCTCACGAAAGGCTTGGAGGCATTGGCGGACTTGTTGCTCAAGCTGCCTCAGGAACACAATTGTCAGCGGCTTTTGGATACGGCTGCCCAAGTGATCTCCGAGTGGGAGGATGTCGCCTTGGTGCGGGTTTGGCAGCTGCGGGAGGGCGACATATGCGATCGCTGTCACTTGGCGGAGGAGTGCCAGAAGCATGTGAAGTGCATGCACTTGGTTGCCAGTGGCGGACGCTCCATGGTGAACAAGAGCGAAGTGTGGAATCGCTTGGACGGGCGTTTCGCTCGTTTTCCAATCGGGGTGAGAAAAGTCGGGCACGTGGCCCAAACGGGTCAGTCGGTCACGGTCAATCTCAAGGAAGATCGGACCTGGGTGGTGGATCCGAAGTGGGCGATCGACGAGGGCATCAAGGGGATCAATGCTCAGCCGCTGTTGTTTCGAGGCAAGGTCTTGGGCGTATTGGGAATTTTCATTCGCCGGGAGATCGACCAGAATCTCGCCCGTTTCCAGAGGATGGTCGCCGACCACCTGGCGATGGCCATTGCGAATGCGGAGGCGTTCGAACAGATACGGGAGCTGCATGGCAAGCTGGAGTTGGAAAACGAATACTTGCGTACCGAAGTGGAGGAGAGCCGGAGCTTCGGCGAAATCGTGGGTCGCAGCGAGCCGGTGCAACAAATCGTATCCAAAATCGAGTTGGTGGCGGCTACGGGGGCCAATGTTTTGGTAACAGGGGAGTCGGGCACCGGCAAGGAGCTGATTGCTCGCGAAATCCACCGACGCAGTCAGCGCAAGGATCAGCCGATGATCCGCGTGAATTGCGCGGGCATTCCGGCGAGCTTGTTTGAAAGCGAGCTCTTCGGCCATGCCAAGGGAGCGTTCACCGGCGCCTTGCGCGACCGCCCCGGGCGCTTCGAAGCGGCGGCGGGCGGCACCCTCTTTTTAGACGAGGTAGGAGAAATGCCCTTCGACTTGCAGGCAAAGCTGCTGCGGGTGTTGCAGGAAGGGCAATACGAGCGGGTGGGCGAGGATCGAACGCGCCATGTCGACGTGCGCATCATCGCGGCTACCAATCGAAACTTGAAGGAGGAGGTGCAGGAGAAGCGTTTTCGCGAGGACCTCTACTACCGCCTCAATGTGTTTCCCATCGAGGCCCCGGCCTTGAGGGAGCGTCGAGAGGATATTCCAGCCCTGCTCGCCCACTTCGTGGAGCACTTGGTAAAGCGGCATGGCTTGAAGATGCCAAGTGTAAGTAAATCGCAACTACAAGCCTTGGCTCGCTACGATTGGCCGGGGAATGTGCGGGAGTTGCAGAATCAGGTGGAGCGAGCCTTGATTACGAGTCGTGGCAAAAGTTTGCGTTTTGAGGTGCCGACAGGGGAAAGCTCCGTTGGCGGTCAAGTTGCGAGTCCGGTCTCCGAGGATGCGGTGATGAATGAAGACCAAATGGTCGAGCTGCAGCGGCGCAACATCCTCAACGCCCTGAAAGTGACGGAAGGGCGTGTTTACGGCGAGGACGGGGCGGCGAGCGTGCTCGGACTCAAGCCGAGCACGCTCGCCTCGCGGATGAAGAAGCTTGGCATCGAGTTAAGGGCCAAGCAACGGCCGTGGGAAGAGTAGGAAGATGTATCGGAATATAGAATACGTGGAGTCAAGTTGGCTCGACTCACCAAAGGCTATAGCTGATTGAGGCAAAGCTGTGATCCCCTTCTTGCGACGCGAATTGCTTGCCGAGGCGAACGATGCTGAAACTAAGCTTGGCTTTGGGCAATTGGTATTCGAAGCCAGCTTCCAACCTAGGAACGAGACTGGCTTTGGCGACCCCTGTAGACGATTCGCGGTAGGGATTGCTGAGGCTGCGGTCCCTGCCGACCAAGCTTATGGATCCGCGGCTGAAGTAGCGGATCGAGCGTCGATCGCTGCCCGGAGTTCCTTTGGCGAAGTCGGTGGCGAATCCAAGCTCCAGTTTGCTATTAGCGCTTCCCAAGCGGAGCTTCTGCGAGCTGCTTAGGTTTAGGCGATAGTCGCCTAGAATGCGTTGGCTGAGCAGACGGTCGTCTCTCGTCAGTATCAAGTCTGCCGATACATGGTTCTTTACTTGATGTTCCCAGCCTTGGGGCACGGCGCTGCCGATCAGTTTGTGGAATGAGCGCTGAGCTTCGTCGGCTTGGGAGTTGGGCCCGAAGGTTCCGACTTCGATGGCGACGCTCTGGCGCTGGTGTCCCCATGCGCGGGCGAGCGAAAGTTGGAGATAGCTCCAGCCTGCATAAGGTCGGTCGCTGGGAAGGTAGTCGGGATTCGAAAGATCGGCCGGCGTATAGATTTGTTGGCCGACGGCGATGCTTCGCAGGCTGTAGGATTGGCCTGCGTGGAAGTTTGGCAGGTCGCGGATCGCGGGTGGCGGCGGGGCGGGGAAGCTGAGTTCGAAGGGCAGAGCCGGAAGCAAGCGTTGCCATTTCGACCAAGTTACTTCGATGCCGGAGCTGTAGTAGCGGTCGGTGCCGTTGGGCGCGTCGTTCTCCAGCGTGAAGCTCAGGAATTGACCCTCGTCGCTTTCCCCCTCTTGGGCAAAGGTGGCGGTGGCCGCGAGGAGCGCGAGAGCGATCCAGCATCTTTTGATGAGCGCGTTCATGGTTCGATCGGCAGCTAGGCGACTTGGCCCTCTAGGGCGCCGAACTCTGGTCCGAAGGCTTTGCGCAGCTTGCTGCGGGCTCGGGACATGTGGCTGAGGACGGTGCCGCGAGGCATGCCCAACTTTTCGCCAATCTGGATAGCGGTGTAGCCTTCCATGATGTTGAGTTGGAGGGTGGTTCGTTCCGCTTCGGAGAGAGTCGAGAGAGTGGTTTCCAGATCGAGGCTGTGGCCTGGCGTCTCGCTGCGGGACGGTTCCGGGGCCGACTCCAAAGGGCTGAAGCTGACGACGCGCGTGCGTCTCAGTTGGTCGAAGTGAGTATTGCGAATGGCGACGAAGAGAAGGCGCCGGTTGTCGACGCTCCCGTACTTCTTTTGCAGTTTCATCCAGGCAATCTGGGCGAGGTCCTCGGCGTCTGAATGATTGCGTGTGAGGGATAGGGCGAAGCGAGTCGCTGCTCGCAGAAGCTCCCGCGGAGAGAGCTTGGACTGGGTTTTGGTGGTGTCGTGCATGGTTTAGGTACAAGTGAACGGTTTCTCTGGTGCGTCGCCTCGTAGTTGCGGCAACGCGTTCACAGTCCTTTTACCAAAGCTTGTGCCAAATTTTTCTGTTGCAGTGTAAGTGGCTGTAGGAAAGTGGTTAATGGGTTTTTGGGAGCCTTTTCTTGTTAAACGAAATTTCGTGATAGGCGAAAAGTTGAGGCAGTGGAGCACGAAATATCGTGACGAAATCCTAAGTCTGCATGCGGAGGGTAGCGGGGCTAGGGTTCTCGTTGATGGAGGTTAAAGCAGAAAAAGGCGCTTCACTATAAGGGGCCGCATTTGCTGCTTTCGAAACAGGCTGTGCTGCGCAGCCATATTGTTTTCAAAACGTTGCTTCATGTATGGAAATAATAATTACACATGAAGACTAAAACAGTATTGTCGTTGTCCCTGCTATTGCTTGCGGGGCAGGTAAGTTTAACTGCGGAGCAGTATTCCTTGGAGCGCTCTCGCTTTCCGAAGTCTGGGAATCAGGCGGGAGCATCGGTCTCCGCTCTGACTGGAAAGGGGGATCGCGTTTTGCCTCGCCAGCACTCCGAGACGGTATCCAAGGGCAAAGTTGCCCGAGGGGGGAATCGTTCGGCTGAACTAAGGTTGTCTCGAACTGCGGATACGGATCCGCGGGTGGAGTTGAGGCGTCGCCCTTTGAATGGGGCGTCCTCTTTTCCCAAAGCCCCCGCCGTTTCTGGGGTGAGCTCAAGCTAAAATAGCTTGTTTGTGAAACGAGCGGGAAGTTGTATTTGAGTTACTAATACGACTTCCCTTTTTTTGTGGGCGTTGGCTTCAGGTTTCGGGCTTAGCTCTTATCGGCCTCGTTCCCGCGAGCGATGCGGTAGCGCAAGTCGTTGCCCGCTTCATGGTCTACGGAATTGATGAAAGCAGCTACGGGTTGACCTTTTCGTCGTAGTGAATATCTGCGCCCTTTGTTTGCCACCCCGCAGCAAGCTATCGACTCCGTCGATCGCGGAGAGACCGCGACGGGGCATCACGGCAAACAAACGCTTCGCGCGACGGGGCTTGTTGAATCGCAAGAATTACCAGCGAAGCAAGCTTCGAGGAATGTACCCGTTTGCTGTTCAAGATTCCATACCCAACCGCGGCCCGCTTCCTGTCCCGAATAGATCAGGGGGGGGGGGCTCCTTGGAAGCGAGAGGCTCATCGGCAATGAGCTCTTGCATGCGAGAAGACTTTTCCGATCTAGGGAGTGGTGTAGGGGGAAGATCGCTCCTAAAAAGAAGTGCAGGCCATTATTGAGTTGCCGGATTTTGGATAGTCGCTCGCGAGGCGTGAGTGCGGTATCGACGGGAAGGGTCATTCGATGTGAATGAGCCCTCGCTTTACGGCTGTCAGGATGGCTTGGGTTCGATCCGAGACTCCGAGCTTCGAGAGGATGTTGGTAATATGGACCTTGATGGTGCCTTCGACCAGTTCTAGCTCGGCTGCGATTTCTTTGTTGCTGAGGCCTTTGGCGACGTAGCTTAAAACCTCTAGCTCACGCTTGGTGAGATGCGAGAGCGCTTGGCGGCTCAGTCGGGTCGCGATCTCCGTGGGGAGGTATTGGTCGCCTTGGTAGACGCTGCGAATGCCCTCAATGAGGTTGTCGAGTGGCATGTCCTTAACGACGAAACCGGAAGCTCCTGCTCGATAGGCTTGAGTCGCCTCTTCGCCGCTGGCGTAGTTGCTGAAGACCAGTACGCGTACTGAATTATTCTCCTTTTTCAGCAACTTGATCGTTTCGATTCCGCCAATTTTCGGCATTCGTAGGTCGAGAACGACTACGTCAGGATTTAGAAGCCGACACTTTTCCAGGGCTTCTTCTCCGTTCTCTGCTTGGCCGACCACTTCCATGTCTGGCTCGCAGTTTGCTGCTGTCGCAAGTCCCATGCGCAGGACGACGTGGTCGTCTACGAGAAGGATTCTAATCTTTTTGTCGTTCATTGTTTGATCTTGGATTTTGCTCCTCTTTGGCGTGTGGCACGATGAGGGTGACGCGTGTTCCTTTTGCGGGAGAGCTCTCTATGTTCAGGGTTCCGTCAATTCTGCTGGCCCGGGTGCGTAGCCCTCTCATTCCGAAGTGGCCGAGACCCTCGGAGAATACCTCGTTGGGATCGAATCCTTTGCCGTCGTCGATAACCTCCAGGCTCAGTTGCGTGTCGGAATAGTTAAGCACGATTCTAATATTTGCGGCTCCGCTGTGCCTGACTGCGTTGGTTATCGCTTCCTGGGCGATGCGCAGGATATGATGTTTTCTGCGGGATGGGATGACGAAGGACGAGCCCGAACTTTCGAAATCCAGTTTTGCGGTTCCAGCTCCGAGGACTTGGGCGATGTTGCGGAGAGCTTCGGGCAGGCTCTCGTCTTGAAGCCATGGCGATTCGAGGTCCCAAACGGCCTGTTGGACTTCTTGACGGGTATACGAGACCATTCGTCGAGCGACCGAGAGGCGATTGTGTAAATTTGTATCCAAATCGTCATGCTTCAGTGTGGCGTCGAGTTGGAGGGCGATGCCGCTAAGGCCTTGTTGGAGGCTGTCGTGAATCTCGCCGGCGAGGCGGTTTCGTTCGGCAAGGGTGGCCGAGGTCCTCGCTTCTTCCGTGAGCTTTTGCATGGTTTCGCGGAGTTCCTGGGTTCGTTGCTGGACGAGAAGCTCGAGTTGTTCATGCTTTCTCTTAGCCCGATGGAACCCAGTGGCCATGATGCCGAGGCAGAAGAGGGCCCCTGCGCTCCAGTAGGTGACGTAAGCTAGGGTAGAGCGGTACCAGGGAGGCGCTATTTTAAACGATGTAAGTATGGGGGAGCCGACCCGCTTGTCCCTGTCTGTGAGCTGCGCGGTAAGGCGATAGCTCCCTTCCTCTAGGCTGGGAAGGGTTAGCAGCGAATCTTCGCTATACACCTTCCAGCTTTCGGATCCTTTTTGCATTGAGAATTCGTAGATGGGTTTCTGTAAAGGAGTGTATCCACCAGAAAAATACCGAAAAACGAGATGGTTTTGGGAGTAGGGAAGTTCGGTGATGGTGTCGTTTTTGTGGTGCGCTGAGTAAAGCTGGTCACCGGTCTTGCCGTCCACTATGGATACGAGAAAGGGTTGCCTTGGAGGGACTGTCAGCGGCTTGAAATCCTGGTCGACATGATAAAGCACGGACTCTGTCGCTATCCATGCGTGTTGTCCGTTGATCAAGGTAATCATCGGGTATTGATCGCTGATGCTTGAGAGGGATTCGCTGTCCATACGGTAGCCGTTCTCGCTTGGATGGAAGGTGAGGACTCCCTTGGCGTGAGTGGCCCATATCACGCCGTCTTCATCTTCGGTGACGCGCAGCACGGTATGCTCCGCTTGCTGGAGCGAGCTTTCGATCGGGGGCGTGGATACGGGGCGCGCGGTCGCTTTGTCGAGGTAGACGCGATGGTTGTCGGGGCCGCTCAAGACGATGTATTGGTTAAGCACGCCGATGTTTACCCAGACGGGCTCGGGCCATGGGAATTGATCCATGATCTCGAGTTGAATTTCGCCATTCTCGAACCAAACGCGGCCGACCCTGTCGAGACCTAGCTCGATCCATAGGGCTTCATCGGTGCGGTGGGCGACGGAGGGAAACCCGACTCCCTTGATGCGTGGCGCGCATTCGAACCAGCGCTGCCCATCCCATTTGAGAGCTGCGATTTCGGTGCCGCCGACGACGATGCAGGTGTTGTCGTCTTGAAAGTAGACGCGATTGGCGTCGATATTCTCGAGGATGGGCGAGAAGCCTCCCGGGACCTGAGCGTACACGCCGTCGCTGTTACCCACGATCAGGTGCTCCTCGTTGGTAGCGATTGCCCAAACTCCTGAAGTGGGAAGGTTTTCGACGGACTCGAATTCGTAGTACCAAGAGTCGGCTGATAGCTCCATCTTGTAGAGAAGTCCATTCGAGGCGATGAGGCTGTGTCCTCCGCGTTGCAGGACTTGTGGCCAGCCAATGACCACGTCTGAGCGATGATCGACGACGGAAACGGGATTGTTGTAGAGCAGTTTTTCGACGGAGCTTTCTCTGGCGAGCCAGAGGATCCCGGTATCGCGAGCTGCGAGGTCGAGGATGCGGCGATAATTGGTAGTGGTGAGCGCCATCTTCCGATTTCCCTCGCCGTCTATCAGAAACAGTCCTTCGCCATCGATGGCTACGGCAAAGCCGCCATCGGGGAGGCTTTCGAGGGAGGAGATGGTGCCGAGGCGTCGGCTGCCAAATCCGAAGTCGCGCTCCACGAAGGATGTCCCGTCGAAGTAAACGAGCCGGTTGTTCGTGGTGGCGGCTACAATCCCATTTTCTCCAAAGTAGGCTGTATTGAAGATGCCAATATCCGGGGAGACCATCTCCGTTTCCTGGCTTTGTGGATCGAATCTCACGGTGCCGTACGTGCCGGAGGAGAGGTAGATTTCCGAGTCGAGCGTGAAGGCGGAGGCAACTTGGAGCTCGAAGAACGAGTGCTCCATGGTTGTGGTGTTCAGGTGCACCACACCGGTGGTGCCGACGAAGAGAACGCCTGTCGGAGTGAAGAGAATCTGGGTGAAGTTCGTGGCGTTCACCCATGCTGGGTATTGGGCAGGGCGCAGCGAGGTCGGGCGCAGCGACCCGTTGCTTGTCGTTTCAGCGATACCCCAGGAGGCAAGCGCTCCGTAGTAGGCGGTACCTCGCGAGTCGACAGCCAGCTCAAGCATGGGGAGGATGTCGTTGTTGTGGATTGCGAGGTCGATCCAGGAATCGTCGTTAAGGACGATATAGCTTCCGCCGCTGATGACTGCAAGACGCCCCAGGCGATCGAAGCTCAACTGCGGCCCCCGGGAGGCGCCTATTTCTTCGATCGAGTAGATGCGCGCGATGGGGAGACCGATGGTAGGGGACGATGCCCCCCAGGAGAGGAACTGAGAGCCGGACGCCAGAAGTGCGAGGCAGGCAAGTCGGGAGAGTCTAAGGTGAACGAGAAAGGAGGGCATGGGTTGGGGCGAGGGCTTAGACGAGGCGTGGTTGCAAGCGACTGGGTGTGGTGGAGGGCATTGGCGACGCAGGGCTTAATCCCAAGCAAAGGGTGCGATCTGAAAAGTAAAGCCTAGCGGATAAATTGCAAGGGGCTGGATCTCTTGAAGCCGTGCCGGTTCGCTTGCTGATAGTGGTGTAGGAAAACCTTTTTAGTATATAACTATACCCAGGAGTATAGGCTATTAATAACCAATGTTTTCTTTCCAGATTTTGGGAAATGATATCTTTATAGTGCAAATGGTTTCTGTCTCTGGTCCTGCATTTAAATCTAGTTTCATTGGTTGATCGTGCCGGTGGGACAGGGAAGTGTTTCTTTTTATGTCTCTGTTCATGGTTTCATGTATAGTGCATACGGTAGCATTGGCCCGGCTCTCTGGGGTATGGGGGTCGGGCTTTTCGCCCGTGGCATTGATTGTTAGGAGTGAGTGAACTTTAGAGGTATTCTGAACAGCGTTTTAGGGCGATCTCCAGCAATTCGGCTGGAATGCTCATGCTAAAAGTTTTGGAAAGGCTCAGAAGCTGGTATGTCTGCAGGGGGGTTAGTTGATAGAGTGAGTCTTCGTTCATGGATTCCAGAGATGCTTCGAGTTCCGCCCGTGCCAGTTGTCGCTTGTTGTTGAGGGCAAGCGCGATGGCTTGAACAACCCTTCGGTCCCAGTCGAAGGGGATGTATCCAGATTTTATGGACTCGGACAGTTTTTCGCTATGCCTGCGGGAGTTGAGGGTGTCTTTCGAGTGCTTGTAGAAAATTGAAAGCGCGGCCGAGACGTTTGGGTCTTGCGGGTAGGCTTCTTCGATCGTTTGGGCGGCGAGACCCGCCGGTTCCATGCGTCTCATCTCTACGAAGTATTCCGTGAGTCGACTCATGGATAAGGCCTCGTCTTGCTGTGGGCAAATTTCGAATACGGCTAGTTTCTCGGATTCGAATCCCGCAACGGCAGGAAGGTGATAGGGAATTGCTCGCAGGTAGAGGGGGAGGACCCAGGTTTGCAGTCTTTCGAAGAAAGTATTTTGGCCAGGACTTTGGGCCTCCTGTACGAGCTGGGGCAGCACTTCGTCCCAGGATGGAAGCAGGATGTGAGTGATCTCGCGGCTCTCGAGTACTGCTTGTACTTCGGTGTTCTCAGGGGCGCTTAGAATACGAGAGGCTGCAACCTGACCGGGGTATGACTCCCACGCAGTTGATAGCAAGGCAGTGAGGTTTCCGTGAAAGATGAGAGAATCGGATTGGGCGGGAGAGGCGAGGGCGTGTACCTCCCGGCTGGGATTATGGGTAGCGAGCCAATGCGAAAGGTGTCTTTGCACTAGTGCCTGAAGGTCGGCGGGGCGCAGGGGAGTGTCACCGGAGGGACGGCGCAGGGGGTCGGGAAGGCTCTTGTTCCAGGCGAAGAGGCTGAATAGCATCACGCCCACTGCGGTCCAGGTGTATCGGCCGGAGTCGAGCGTCTGCCTCTGGACGAGTTGCCAGAGAAGAGGAAGCGATATGAGTGAGAGGGCGATACCCCAGCGTATTTTGAATACAGCCAGGATAGCCGTCGAGACGTAGACGCACAGTATGCTGAGAGTTGTCTTGAATTCGGGTGCGCCTTGCTTGAAGCGAACGAAGGAACTTACCCCGAGGGCTGCGATCGTTGTCGCAGGTAGCAAAAGGATGAATACAATCTCCAGAGGGCCCGCGCCGTTCAGCCAGGCAAATGAATTCTTGAACACAAGGGGTGCGTCCAGGTCCGAGGGGCGGAGGGAGCCAGGGGTAGCGTACAGCCATCCCAAGTGCTTGTAAGCGATTTGATAGTAAAAAAGGGAGCCGAGCAGGGGGATGCCGCATCCGAGTTTCCAAAGGGTGGATGAACGACTGTTTTTACCGTCGATGATGGACAAGCTTCCGTCGAGGGTCAGTCCGATCCCGAGCCATGCGATCGCGTACAGGGGGTGGTTGTATCGTAGTTCGCTTGTTTCGAGAGCGACAGGGTTTTGGTCGATGAACCAAGCCATTGCGGTGATTCCGGCCCCGAGTGAAGACCACTTGAAGAGCGATTGGGAGCTTGTGCCCTGGCTGTAGATCGTGAGAGCAGCTATCGCTGCGATGGCGAGGACTGAAATGAAGCCGAAGGTGGGAGAGACGGCAAGGGCTAGGGCTGCGAGCACGGCTGTCGAAGCGGGGAGTTTGTATTCCCTATTTGGATTCGGTACGCTGATGGCTATGGCGGCACTGGCCAGTAGGAGCGCCCACCTGTCCGCGTCGATGGAACCTGGAACGAATTGGGCGGAGAAGAAGGGAAAGAGGGCCAGGAAGGCAGTAGTCGCTGCCGCCTTAGCGATGTTGAAACGGCGGGCGATGAAGCCTGCGACGAAAGCGAGCGCGATGGCATGGGAAAGGATCGGCTCCCACAGGGCGGCTTTCTCTATCGCTATCGGGAGTGGGTGTCCGGTGGTCAGGCTGATGCCTCCGGCTATCGCCGCTAGCCATCCCGCGTACAGTTTGGGAAGCTGTTGAACGCGGCCGGTGGGAGCGGCATCGCTCAGGTAGAGCGTGGAGCTGAATGGGCCATTCTCGACTAGTTCTTGTGTGTAGGCGATCCAGCGGTAGGTGGTGCCGTGATTTCGCGTTGCCAAGAAATGCCTTTGTCCGAGCTCGTAGCCGGTAGGAGAGTCGCTGTCTAGCTGGGGCGCGGGGCTTCCTTGGCTGGTCAGTGTCTCCGCCCAGGTCAGGGATCGGTAGTCCGTTTTAAGAGCAAAAAAGAGCGTGAGGAGGATGACAGCGGCGGCGGCTCCCTTATGCCATAATGGGGTGGGGTTCATGGTGTCGTTCGGTCGCAGAATTTTAGGGGCTAACGGTCGATCGCTTCGACGCGCCAAACGCCAGCGGAAGGGGCGTCCTCGTGGGAGCTTTGGGTGCCGTCTGGCCATCGCACAATGAGGGTGGGCGACTGGGAAGCATCAGGGTTGGCAAGGTAAAGGGTGTGTGAACCTTGAGTGTGCCAACCCCCTCCGAGGCCTATTTCGTGGTAGCGGGTGGATCCGTCGGGGAATTGAAATTCCAGTTGGGCTCCGATTGCGTCTATGTTCGTCCGAGGGCCCCGAACCTCAACGGAGAGCCACTGGTCAGCGTATTCAGTTTCATTAGACAGGTAGGCATTGTTTGCGCCATGTTGCATCGCCAGCAAGTCAGGCTTCGAGTCTGCGTTTGCATCGAAAACGGCGATCGCTCTACCGTTTTTAGGAAGCAGGAGTCCTGACTTTGTGGGTGGTGTCGAAGTGAAGGTTCCCTCTCCGGTTCCAGCCAAGAATAGGCCCATGTCTCCATGGAAACGCGGGATGGCAATGTCGGTGTTCTGAGTTGCTGCGATGTCGCTATTGCCGTCTCCGTCGAGGTCTGCGGCCGCCATTCCGATGATGGGGCTAGTCTGCGCTGCTGCGGAGAAGGGCGTGAATGCGTAGCTACCGTCAGCTTGGCTCAGGAAAATGCCAGACTCGAAGTTGCTCGCTTCAAGTCGCTGCGCGGAATCGAGCTGGGCTTGTCCGTAGACTTCAGCCATGTTCGCTTTGGCGAAATCGTCGTTCTTGGGAAAGGTCCGGAGGACATGGGGGAGTTTGGCCCCTATGTCCACGCGGGAGCGAACGGGGTAGAGGACCCCGTTGTCGTAGACGGCTTCGGCGATCAGGCGTGTCCCATTGCGGGCGAAATCTCCGTAGAATAAAGTGGCAGGGGCTTGCGGCGAGGCGTGGTAGGTGGTGTTTAGTCCGAGGTTGCCGACAGCGAAGTCGAGCGATCCGTCGCCGTTGAAATCGGCGCTGGCGAGCGCGTTCCACCAGCCCTTTCCGCCGCTTTCGAATCCCACGGATTCGGTGTAGTCGGCGAATTGGCCACCTCCTTGGTTTTTATAGTAGCGAACGTAGTCCCACTCGAGGGCTACGATCAGGTCGGGGCGCCCATCGCGGTCGACGTCGCGGAAGAGGGCGCTCTTGACGAGACCGGGCTTGGCCAGCTCGGGCGCGAGTTGTTTGGTTTTGTTTACGAAGGTGCCGTTATCGTTGATGAGGAGAAAACTGTCTGGAGTTTCTGGATACCGTCCGGGGATTGAGCGTCCGCCTATGAACAGGTCGAGGTCGCCGTCGGAATCGACATCGGCTCCAACTGCGGCTCCGGCGTTCACGCTGAGCTTGGGGAAGTCGGTATCGGGCGTGAAATTTCCCGCTCCATCGTTGAGCAGCAAGGACACGCGGAAGTGGTCCGGCCACTTGCTTGCGTTCGCGCTCGCTTGTGTGACGAGGAGGTCTCGATCGCCATCCATGTCGGCATCGAAGGCTAGGATTGGTCCGTTTTCAGTTTCGACTTGGGCGAGCGAGGGAATGGTTTGAGGTTGGAACGAAGCGTTCTTCCAAGTGAGCAGCTTATGTTTGGATCCGGTCGTCGCTCCGTAGAGCACATCATCTACCTTGTCTCCGTTGAAGTCGGCGACGACGAGGGAGGGGCCAGCCCGGTCTGTTCTGAAAGGGAGGAAGGCCTGCTCTTTGTCGGCGAGAGCTAGCTCTGATTTGTCGTGAAAGGACAGGCCTAGCGCTGTATTGCCCTTTGAGAACAGGCTTTGTGATTCCGGTTTGGATACGCTTTCGGGAGATTGGGCTTCTACTATTTTATAGGCGCTGTTGGTTGCGAGATTGTTGAAGACTTGCTGCTTCCCCGATGGCCATTCGACGATTAGCTTTTCGATGAAAGCGTCGTTACCGACTCCGAAATGGGCGACAGGTTCGCTGCTGGATGCGTAACCTCGAGCCACGGTGAGAGTGCGTGATTGCAGTCCGGCAGAGGGAGACTCGATGCGGACGACCGCGCCGATTCCGTGGGAGTTCGACTGGGTTCCTTGTAGTTGTATTTTGATGCTTCGATGCTTTTCGACGTTGTTGCGAAAGACCTTGAGGCCACCGTTGTAGTCTAGGTAGACGAGGTCGAGGTCGCCGTCGTTGTCTAAGTCGGCGGTGGCTGCCCCGAAGGTGACGCCGATATCCGTAAGCCCCCAGTCCTCGGTGACTTCGGAGAAACCGTTTCCGGAGAGGTTTCGATAAGCGAGGTTTGATTCGTCGAGGGGCGGCGATCGCTTCATCACGGCGATCCGTTGCATGTCGGAGAGGGCGCGCATCATGCGGGCGAGCAAATCGCTATTGTTCGCCTCGCGAACCATCCCGTTGGTGACATGCAGGTCTGCCCAGCCGTCCTGGTCGAAATCCTCGAAGCGTACGGACCAAGTCCAGTCTGTAGCTTCGATCCCGGCCCAGCAGGCTACTTCTCCGAAGACTCCGAGTCCTGTGTTGAGGAGAAGGCTGTTGCGTGTGTATTGGGGGGCAATCCCCTCCGTGGTACCGGTTGTCAGTACATCGTTTCGGGAGGCGGCCAAGCCGCGTCGATCTTTCTCGCGGGAGGTGGTGGCCATGTCGGCGACGAGTAGGTCGATGTGGCCGTCGTTATTGATATCGGTCGTATCGGCTCCCATGGAGGAGTAGGGCGCGCTGGGGGCGACTTCGTGCAATACGTTTGAGAACGTTCCGTCTTGATTGTTTCGATACAGGTAATCGTTGCCCGAAAAATCGTTGGCGATGTAGAGGTCAGGCCAGCGGTCTTCGTCGAAGTCGAACCAAGTGGCGGCGTGCCCGAAGGTCGACCCTTGAATTCCTGCTTCTTTTGTAGTCTCCACGAAGTAGCCTTCCCCGGTGTTGCGAAAGAGGCGATCCTGGCGGCCCTGCGATTCGGTACCGTCGACTTGGTTGGTGAGCACTAGCACGTCTAGCCAGCCGTCCCGATCGTAGTCCACGAAGGAGCCCACGACGCTACCGTCCGTAATGCCGAGCCCTCGTTTCTCGCCTTCCTCCTCGAAGGTTCCGTCACCTTGATTGATGTACAGCAGGTTAGGGGCTCGGTTGCGGCAGACGTAGAGGTCGAGCCAGCCATCGTTGTCAACGTCGGCAAACACTGCTCCTTGGCGCCATATTGCCTCGTCGTCGGAGATGGCGCTGGAGAGCCAGCCCAACACGGAGGAACTCTCGGAGAGCCCTGCATCGTCGGTGACGTCTTCGAATCGCCAGTTTCCGACATTGCGGAATAGCCTGCCCGGTTTGGTTTTGGTGCTGACGTAAAGATCGACCTTACCGTCTTGATCGAAGTCTGCGGCGCAGACTCCGGATCCCATCCCTCCACCCATGAACTCACGGTAGCGTTGGGTCCACATGAGTGGATCGTCGTATTGGTTGTCGACTTGGAGTCCGCTCTCCTCGGGTGGTACGGGTTCAAATAGCTTGCCGGTGTTTGAGGGGGGGGAGGGCGAGAATTCGGTTTGCGTTAGCGCCTGCGAGTGCAGCTGGAGTGCTGAGACGAAAAGGGCGAGAGGGAGGTGCAGCGACAGGCGAATTATTTGGGGGGTCATTGAATAGATGGTAGATTTGGGATTATATAATTGAACTATTTTCTATTATATATTTTGGGGTTGGGAGTGGGGCTTAGGTGCTGCGGTTTGGATGCTGGGAAAAGGCACGCCATGGGCAAATGGACAATGGTTATAGAGGTTTCTATAGCCTTGGTTATAGATGCTTTGAGTAGGTCGCAAATGTGTGTATCAATGTCGCAAAATGCCCGTAGACCGGAGCTCTGTCTTGTTGGTAGACTGTAAGCTCTCGTTGCACCCGAAATTAGATTTTTTCATCACAGGAATCTAAACGCGATGTTACCCCAAATCGTTTGCTTCAGGTAGTTTCGTCTACCGTCGTTCGCGTTGGCTGTCGTTTGTCGGGTTGTAGGGAGAGATTAACTACAAGCTAACAAAATTGTTACCTGATTATGATAAAAATACCACCTGGAAAAAATAGATACACGGGGGCGATCATCGCTTCTGTGTTGCTGCCTACGATTGGCTACTCCCAATCGGAGCCAGACGTATCCGATGAGGAGGTTTTCACCTTGTCTCCCTTCGAAATCTCCGGCGACGCGAATAGCGGTTACTCAACCCAAGCCACTCTAGCGGGTAACCGCTTGAAGACTGACTTGAAGGACTTGGGTACCTCCCTATCCGTCTACAACGAACAATTCTTGGACGATGTTGGCGCTACGGACAACAGCACGCTTCTGAAGTACACTTTGGGTACTGAAGTTGGCGGTGTATATGGAAACTACTCCGGATCGGGAGGAGGGACCAATCCTGACTCCAACGCGGCTTTGAATCCGCAGTCGACCAACCGCGTTCGTGGCTTGGTAGGAGCGGACAACACTCGCGACCTGTACCTCTCCAGTATCCCATGGGATGGATACAACGTGGACGGCGTCGACATCCAGCGCGGTCCGAACGCGATCCTCTTTGGACAAGGAAGCCCGGGGGGCGTGATCAATACCCGCATGAAGCAAGCGAGCTGGCAGGATGCCGGTGAAGTCGCTATCCGCGTCGACGAGTTTGGCAGTGTTCGCGCGTCGGTTGACATCAATCGCGTGCTCATCGAAGATCAGCTAGCGGTTCGCTTTGCTGCGGTGGACAACAACTCCAAGTTCAAGCAAGATCCTGCCTTTGACGACATCCAGCGGCAGTATTTCGCGTTTCGCTACGAGCCAAGCTTCCTTACCTCCGACAATGCTCGCACGATCTTGAGGGCGAACTACGAAATGGGAGATGGCGAAAGCAACCGTCCGCGCAACTTGCCACCGCGCGACCGCATCTCTCCATGGTTCACCGAGCTGAACAATGAACTCTACGACGTGGCTTGGGGCAACGACAACCACTGGCAAATTCCAGGTCGTGGAGCGGCAGCCAACCAAGATGGGGAGACTCCGGCTAACCCGAATCCGAACTACGTGGAATGGATCGGCAATGCGACCAATGGTACGGGATACGCGGGCTATTTCGGTGGCTCGATTTTCTCCTACCTGCCAGGCGAGTCTCAGCCCGTTCTCGGGCTGGCTCCCAACGCGGTTGCCTATCTCGGCCTCTCTCCAGATGCGGCGGACGAAGAGACCGGCGTTATCGATTTGGAAGGCGGACGCGACGGTAACATTTTTGGCTTGGCCGACGGGAACCCGCACGGTTTGCCTGGCTACCGCGACTATGCTCAGTACAAAGGCTTGCCATTCGCCAGCCTGACCAAGGACAAGTTCATCACGGATCCAGCGATCTTCGATTTCTACAACTACCTGATAGATGGCGACATCAAGCGGGAGTGGCAGAACTTCGATTCTCTCGATCTCTCCCTTAGCCAGACGTTCTTTGGCGACACCATGGGCTTCGATATCGGATATCACAAGGAAAGCTACCTCTCAGGTGGTTACAATCCAGTTTCCGATACGATCCACATCGATGTAAACAGCCGTTTTGCTGACGGTACCAATACGCCTGAAACCGGCTGGTACACCGATGGCACTGTCAATCCAGGCGCTGGACGTCCTTTTGTACGTCTTGGCAATGCCAAGGGCGAATCCGTAACCGATCGTGAAAGCTGGCGCGCGACTGCCTTCGTTTCCCACGACTTCGATAAGGGAGACAACAACTGGATTACGCGTCTGCTTGGTAAGCACACTGTCACCGGCATGGCGTCCAAGGACGACTATCTTCGCACCAGCCAAAGATGGCGCAGCAGCACCTTCATCGGCGACTACTACGGCCTCGGGCAGTTCGAAGATATCAAGGCTAACAACGGCCGCTTCTGGGCAGATTTCGTCCCGATGCAAAACGTATACATCGGTCCGAACCTCCAAGGCGCGTCGCTGGGTCAGGACCTCGGGATCCGTCCCCCGATGGTAGCTCCTCAGTTTTCGGATACCATGACCCTGCGTTACTTCGACTCTACTTGGAATAAGCCTATTAACCCTCTGCTAGAAGATGGTTCTGCTAATCCGGCCTATGTAGATCCCGGTGCCATCTGGTACAACCAGGTCACTGCCGGCACCGCGGACGGCCCCATCGAGTCCACGCAGTCCGAAAATCCCGCGAACTACGTTGGCTGGGTTACGCGTGACGTTCAGCTCATGACCGATGCCGACCCTCGCAATCGCGATTTCCTCACCGAGAGCCGCGAATGGGACGACCGTTACAACGAAGCGACTGCCATCGTATGGCAGGGTAAGCTCTGGGACGGTTCGCTCGTAGCCACGGCAGGTATTCGCAACGACGAAGTAGGCCAGGTCCGCACTACTTGGAACACGGACGACTCCACGGAGTACCCGACGGAAATTCCTTACACGGTCAACGAAACCGGCCCCTTCAAGGAAGAGTCCAAGAGCTGGGGATTGGTTGCTCACACGAACGATCTCCCGTTCATCGGTGGGTTGATGGACAACCTTCCAGTTAACGTGAGCCTGTCCTACAACAAGTCTAACAACTTCCAGACCGGTCAGGTTTTCGTGGACTACTGGGGCCAGCCATTGCCGTTGCCTGAAGGTAATACGGAAGACATCGGGCTCATGGTTGCGACCAAGGACGGCAAGTATTCGCTTCGTCTGAACCAGTTCGAATCTGACGTGAAGAACAATGTTGGTACAGGTCTAGCCTTCTGGCTCTACGGCAACAACATCGGCATCTACGCCCAAGCTTACCACCAGTTCAAAAACAACTACCAGTACCGCAGCCAGCCTAACAACGGTCCTACTTACGGTGACGGCACGATCAGTGACCTGCCGGTTCCGACCGACGAAGAGCCAAACCCAAGGTGGAGTTTCGACTACCAGCCTCTCAATGGCCAAACGGTTGCTGAAGCCGAGGCTTTGGAAACGGCGGTTATTGCCGCCTATGACCAGTGGCTCGAAGAAATGGCTCCTCTGCCACAGATGATGGCGGAAGCTTGGAGCTTCGCATGGGACGGAAGCGACTTCACGGAAGCAGGTCTCCCGTTCCGCTTCACCGATGACATCAAGGCGGAAGGCTACGAGCTCGAGTTGCATGCCCAGATCACCGACAACTGGCGCATGACTATGAACGCCTCCAAGATCAAGTCCTACCGAGACAACCTCGGTAAGACTTTGGCTCCAGGTGGTGAAATGACCATGATCGAGTACCTGCTCGATTTCAACGATCGCATGAATACCACCGCGATGGGCGACCTTCGCATCTGGGGTTCCGGCAGTACTGCCAATGCTCGTGACAACTGGAACGGCTATGCCGACGGCGATATCAAGGCCCGTCTCGCTGAAGAAGGGACTGTGGTACCGGAGAACCGTCTCTGGCACGTGAACTTCGTCACCAATTACGACTTCGGCGACGGCAAGTTCAAGGGCTTGAGCGTCGGTGGTAGCGCCCGTTACCAGTCGGCGTCCACCTTGGCCTACAAGCCATACTACGAGGTGTCTGAATTTACAGGTAGAGAGTTCCTCGCCTACGATTTGGATACGCCTTACAAGGATGACTACCAGATGGACTTCGACCTATGGGTGGGTTACGGCAAGCCGATCTTCAACGACAGGGTCGATTGGAGAATTCAGATGAACATCTCAAACGTGGGAGTAGGCGACGAGCTCGTCCCGATCACGGTGCAGCCTGATGGTACGCCAGCGGCCTACCGCATCAAGGCTCCACAGCAGATATTCTTAACGAATACCTTCAAGTTCTAGCCATAGTAAGTATCTTAGTTAATGCTTCGCCCCTGGATTCGTTCAGGGGCGTTTTTTTGGGGATGCCTCAGTTGTATGAGAAAAACAATTACAGAATTGATATGGATGGCTTCGTGGGCGGTCGCGGGGATGTTCTTCGTCGGAAACGCTTTGGCCCTGCCCGCTCGTCCGATTGCGAGTCGTAGTATCGGGGCGGCAGCCGTGGGCGAGCCATGGGTGAGCAACGTGAATATCGCCGATCTCGACCAGGATGGCTTGATGGACGTTTTGGTCTGCGAGGGCCGTCTGAATCAGGTCAGTTGGATGCGACAGGTTGAGCATGGCGGGTTCGAGGAGACCGTAATCGCAAGCATGGCTCCTGGGCCGGTATTTACGGAAACGGTTGACCTGAACGGAGACGGCCTGCTCGACGTCTTGGTCGCTTGTATGGGGATCGTTGTGCCGAATAACGGAAGAATCGGATCGGTCCTCCTATTGGAAAACAAAGGGGAGGGACATTTCGAGCAACGCGTTCTCTTAGAAAACGTTCCTCGGGTGACTTATGTGACCGCAGCGGACCTGAACGAGGATGGGAGGCTGGATCTAGTGGTTGGAATGTTCGGGTTTTACGACGGCGAAATTCGCTGGATGGAGGATCTCGGAAACGGCGAATACGCGAGCCACACCTTGCTTGACCTATCTGGTACCATCCATGCTCCCGTTTGCGATGTGGATGGCGACGGCGACTTGGACATCGTGGCGCTGGTTTCCCAGGACTGGGAGGAAATACATGTTTTTGAGAACGACGGTGGCGGCGGGTTTCAAGGTCGAGTGGCTTACGGATCTTTAAACAAGAACTTTGGCAGCAGCGGCATTTGTCTAGCGGATGTCGACGACGACGGCAGTATCGACATTGTCTATACGAATGGAGATGGACTGGACTACTCGACGCCAGGCCCTCGCTCATGGCACGGTGTGCAATGGCTTCGTAACGATGGTTTGGGAAACTTTGAATACCGGCGTATTGCCGACTTGCCTGGGGCCATTAGCCCTTTGGTCGTCGATTATGATGGAGATGGAAAGCGGGACATCGTGGTGGTGAGCGGATTCAACGACTGGACTTTACCGGAAGCGGTGTCTGTGGTCTGCTATCGGCAGGAGGAAGCGATGGCCTTTGAAAGGCTTGTTTTAGCTCGCGAGCCGACTCATTTAATTTCCGTGGACGGAGCTGACATGGATGAGGACGGCGAGGTGGAACTAGTGACCGGAGCGTTTATGTATTACCCGCCTTTCGACAAGAAAAGCCGCGTGACTTATTGGGATCGCGATCAAGCTCGCGAAGGAGACTGAGATGACGCGGATTGGATGGGGTTTATCGGCCTTTGTCTTTGCGTGCTTCGGCGCCTTAGCGATGTCCGAGGTGAAGGATGATAGCTTGGCGGAACTGAACGACTTGGGATCGCTTTTGGAGTTGCCGGAGGAGCTCTCTCGGGAGTCGGCTCTCGGAGAGCGTTTAAGCGCTCTCCTGGAATCGCTGAACACGGCGAACCCAGATCGTACAAGGCTGCGAACGGTTGCGAACTTGTATCATGCCAACGAATACGATAGGGAGGCGAAGTGCCTCTACGATTGGTTGATCGCTTCTGCCGAGGACGATTTGGAACGCGCTCGCTTGAATTACTTGGCTGCTCAGCTGGTGAAGGAAAAAGGGGATTCGGAGGGAGCGATGTCCTATCTCGAGACCTCCGTCGCAGCCTACGATGGGTATGGCTTGGCGTTGGCGCAGCTGGGCGAGGCCAGGTTCAAGGAAGGGAGTCTCGATACGGCAGCGGAGCTTTTCCAGCAGGCTAAGTCGATTGATCGGGAGCTGGCCTCTGCCTATGTTGGCTTGGCCCGCGTTTTCGAGCGGAGAGGGGAAATCGAGCAAATGGTGAAGGAGCTGGAATCCGTTCTCGAATTTGACGCGGTCAATAGCAGCGCTCTGGCCTTGCTGTCCCAGGTTTACGCTCGGCTTGGCGATGAAAAACGTGCCTACGAAGCCTCTGAAGCGATCGAGTATTCCGCAGGCGTTCCGGAGAATGACCCTTGGTTCCAGGAAGTGATAGATGCGATATACGATGTGCAGCGCTTGGATTTCCTCTTTCTCGACTACTTTACTTTAAATCGCTTTGAGGAAGCCCTGCCTTATCTCGAACGAATGGAGGCCTTGGATCCCGAAAACCCACGATACTCTCGCTATCGGGCAGTGATGTATATGGGGTTTGGATACTACGAAAAGGCGGAAGAGGAGCTTCGCGAAGGTTTGGCCAAGGGGGGCGCGGCGGATGTCTTTTATCCTTTATTGGTGAAGTCCCTGAGCCTTCGTGGGAACAAGGAAGAGGCGGAGCGAACCGCTCGTGCGGCTGCGGAGCGTTTTGGCGCCAGCGGAGAATTGAATCTTGAATGGTCAAGACTGCTGGTCGAGCAAGGGGCCTACGAGGAGGCGTTGTCAGTGCTTGAGCGGGGCATCGAATCGGACCCTTATTCCCTTGAGCTGCATTTCGCTCGCGCTCGATTGGGAATGAAGAAGGGCAAGATCGATCAAGCGAACGAGAGCTTGCGAATGCTTCGCCAACTGGCGCCGATGGATGCGGAGGCCATGGTGAGAGCGGCTTTAGTGCTCATGGAAGCGGGGCGTTTTGGAGAAGCGCTTCCGTTTCTGCAGCAGTCACATCAGGTCGCGCCGTTTTACGATGAGGCGATCGAGCTTCTGTCCGACGCTCACTACGAGCTGGGGCTGGAGGCGGTGAAGAGCAGGAAGGTGGACGAGGCTTTGGAACGCTTCGAAAAGTCTTTGGCCCTTCGCCCTCGAAGGATGGATGCCCTTGGCGCGAGGGCGCAAGTGGCGGTTCAGGCGGGTCGGTTCCAAGAGGCGGAGCTCGCTTTGCGAGCCTTGCTCAGTGCGGCCGGCGACCGGCCGGGCATCTTGATCGTTTACGGAGATGTGCTTTTCCGCAACAGGAAGCTTGAGGAGGCGCGTGAGGTTTGGAACGTGGCGCTGCGCTTGGTTCCCAACGAGGGGAGCGAGTCGGAGCTTCGGCGGGAGCTCAAGGCTCGGCTTGAGCAGACGTCGTCCCTCGGGGCCGGTGAGGGGTGATTGAGCGGCTTTTCTAAGCTCCGCTGCGAAACTCCGAGGGGGTGAGGCCGTAACGTTTGCGGAAAGTCCTGAAGAAACTTCCTGGCGAAGAAATGCCCACGCGCCGGGCGATGTCCTCTACTGTGTCGTCCCGTCGCTCGACGAGCAATCGGGTAGCTGCCCTCATGCGCGTCTCTTCGATGTGCTCGCGAATGGTTTTTCCTTTTTCCGCCCGGAAGTCGCGTTCGAGCTGTCGTCGAGAAATCCCCAGGGCGTCGGAGACGGGGTTGACGCCTAAGTTAGGGTCGGAATAATTTTCCGCAATGAATGTCATGGCCCGATGGATACGGGGATTGTTTCGAGAAGATACCTCAGTGCTGGTTCTTGCTTCCACCTTCCTGGGAGCGATTCTGATGCATTCGGTCTCGCAACGTTTGCCGTCCATGAGATCGGAAAGCAGGGCGGCCGCTTGGTACGCCATGTCTTCCATGTTCGGGTCGACGCTCGAGAGACTGACGTGGGACGCCTCGCATTCGACCGTTTCGTTTCCTGCCCCGAGGATGGCGATTTGGTCTGGAACGCATAGTCCGATCTCGTCGGCGATGGTTAATAGTTCCCCGGAAAGGCAGTCATTGAACGAGAAAAGGCCGATGCGGTCTTGGGGCTTGGAAAGCAGTTCTAGTACGGACTGGCGCCACTCTGTCCAGTTCTCTTGCCATGGTTGGAATGATTTAGCGTGGGGAGGAGGGAGTTGGCCGCAGGGGTATCCGAAGGCTTTGAGCGCTGAACGAAAGCCTGCGAAACGCTCTTGGTTTTGAGGGTCGTCGATAAAGGGCGCCCACAAGAAGTTCTGGCAGCCTACTTCGATTAGGTGCTTTGCTGCGAGTTTTCCGATTTCGAAGTGGTTAGGCTCAATTCTTGGTATTGAGCGGCAATCGTCGGCCAGGCTGACGGTCACGTTCGGCACCTTGGTGCCGTTCGCGAAGGAGGGCTGATCGGATTGGTAAGGAACGAAGGCGAGAATCCCGTCGCCATCCCATCGCTTGGGAAGCACTCCGGTGTGCAGCATGTCCGTAATAAGGTGCCAGTTGTGTTCCTTGGCGAAACGAGCGATGCCCTGCAGGAAGTCTTGATTGGCGTACTGGGCCGCGACTAAAATTTTACTTCGACTGGCGGGGCTCTGTCTTGTTCGTCCCTGCTGGTGAGTGGGCTCGGGAGGCGGCCTCTTGTTGGAGGGGGGCAGGGGGCTGATTGCGAAGGGCGCTTGAAGCGGGTGGGCGGGCTTATGAGCGACAAAAGTAGAGGATGTACTGTTTGCGTTCATGCGAGGGAAAAGTGGGGGTAGGGAGCCGTAGGGCCGGAGTCGACCGGGACCTTCTCTGATACCGATTGAACGAGCGGTAGTGATGAACCGTCAAGGTGGCGTTGGCTAAAAATGGCATATGTCTTTGGTTATATGCACGAGGAGGGGGTGGCTCGGAAAGTGCGGCGGAGGCGCGTCTATAACTACGGTAAGGGGTATTTGCTTACCTTTGTAGGCTTGTGTGCAATGGGGGCTTGGGAAGCGTTGTGTACACCCCAATACGCGCCCTCTTTTCCCCCAGATTTCGCTTGCTTTAGAGGCGCGCGCTTCGGGACTCCAAATTCCGATATAAGATTCCATGACTGTACGCATATTAGTAAACGTATTCCTTCTCGGTCTCGCTTTGCACAGTCCGTCTCAGGTAGCCCTTGCTTGGCAGGCGGATCAGGGAGATGGCAGGTTTACGAACCCCGTGCTCTACGCCGACTATCCTGATCCGGATATCATTCGAGTCGGCGACGATTTTTACATGGTATCGACCACCTTTGTGGACGTGCCGGGGATTCGAATCCTGCATTCGGAAGATCTTGTCAACTGGGAGATCGCGGGGCATGCCGCGATCGAGGTTGATGGTGGCGCTGCCTATGACTTGGAGAGCGGCACCGCTTATCGAGAAGGTTATTGGGCGTGTAGTCTGCGTTACAATGAGGGGATTTTTTATGTGTTAGTGAACCCGACTTTTGGTAATGCTCGACTCTATTACAGCGATGATGTGGAGGGTGACTGGCAATACCACCAGCTGGATCGCCCTGCCTATGATCCAGGTCTCTTCTTCGATGATGACGGCAAGGGCTATATCTTCAGCGGCCATTCCGAGATGACGCTAATGGAATTGAGCGAAGACTACTCGCAAGTGGTTTCGCAATCGAACAATGTTTTCGACGCAGGAGGTGAGGGGGCTCACGTGATCAAGCGGGGAAACTACTATTACGTATTCAATGCAAATCCTAGTGTATGGCCCTTTCAACTACGGTGTTCCCGATCTCATAATCTGGCGGGTCCTTGGGAAACCGGCAGAGTGGTGTTAACGGCGACAAGCGGTGGGCATCAAGGATCTGTTGTCCAGTTGCAGGATGGCTCTTGGTTTGGATTCGTTCATCAAGACAAGGGGGCCATTGGTCGAACTCCAAACTTAGGGCCCGTTTTTTGGGAAGACGATTGGCCAGTCTTCGGTACGCCGGATAATCGGAACGTGATTTTGGATACAGTCGATAAGCCCATTATAGGAAAGGCAATAAAGGAGCCAGCCACCTCGGATGGCTTTTCAAGTTCGACCTTAGGATTACAGTGGCAGTGGAATCACAATCCTGACGAAAGCAAATGGTCTTTAAGCGAACGCCCAGGCTTCTTAAGGCTTCGTCCTCTCCGAGCGGATCGCTTCTGGAATGCGAAGAACACGCTCACGCAAAAGGGTCAGGGACCGCAGAGCCACGGTATCGTCAAGCTGGATATTTCCAATCTGAAAAGCGGTGACCGGGCGGGCTTTGGTGTCTTGGGGAAGGTGAATGCCAATGTTTTCGTGGAAGTGGATAGTGAAGGCGACAAATGGTTACGCAGCAGCTTCGAGAATCGGGGCGTCGGCCGTCACGATGGAGCGGTGCCCATCGCGGTGGAGGCTAATGCCATCTACCTGCGGACCGACCTAGACTTTGAAGAAGAAGTAGGAATCTGTTCCTACAGCTATGACGGTGTGACATGGACCCGCTTTGGCGGAATATTTACTCTGGGCTTCGATATTACGCACAGCACGTTTCAAGGCCAGAAGTATTCGATATTCTGTTACAACACGGAGACCGATTCCAGCGCTGGTTACGTAGATGTGGATTCTTTCGAACTGGGGGACGATGCGTCGGAACTGTCCATGCAGAGAGGAAGGGCCGTTCTTAACCAAGCGGGTACCACCTTCGTGGCGGACAATGGTCAGCTTATCCGTGGGCCGTTTGCCTCAACGGAGTGGGGTAATCCACCTCCGAGGGAAAACTTGGCGCAGCTGAAGGAACTTGGACTGAATGCAGTGCATCTCTACGGCGAAGTCTTTGATCCAGATTATCCCGCGGAGGGCAGTCAGGGGCCCGGCTATTCTGCTTCGCGAATGGATCAGATGGTGGAGATGACTCGCGAGCTGGGGCTTTACCTTGTCATCACGATTGGTAACGGAGCCAACAATGGTGATTACAATTACGACTACATTATCGATTTTTGGGATTTTTACGCGCCCCGCTACGCCGACGAAACGCACGTCATCTTCGAGATCCAAAACGAACCGGTGGCCTGGACGCCACCCTATTCTCAGTCGGTTCTCGAAATGGAGGTGGATGCCTATAATACGATACGTAGCCATGCCCCGGATACACCTGTGCTGCTAATGACTTACGCTGTATTTTCGAATTGGGAGGCGGCTCTGAGTGATCTTTCTAAAATACACGACGATATCGACTGGAGCAATGCAGCAGTCGCTTTTCATGGATATGCTGGGCATGAGGAAACCACTCCCGCATTGGAGAAGATGTTGGAAGCGGGCTACCCGATGTTCATGACGGAATTCACTACTTCGGAATGGGGGTATAGTTTGGATCACATCGATTTGGAGATGACGGCATCCCTGGAACGATTGGGGATCTCGTGGCTCAACTTTCTCCACGTCCCGCCCAACTTTATCAATGAAGCGATCAACGATCCAACCGCTTATTCTGATATCCTGAACCGCTCGGGACTCGGCTGGGTCCCGGACTTCGGAGAATGGCCCGTGCAGCGAGGCGTATTTGGAAACCAAGGACTGCCGCGCGAAACGGTTGGCGAATGGATAAACAACAAGCTTACGGGAACCCTGCGGGTAGAAGCGGAAGATTTCGATACCGGAGGTCAAGGCATTGCCTACAATGACTTGGACAACACGAACAATCATGGGGAGTATCGACCTGATGAAGGTGTGGATATCCGCAGTGTAAGTGACGGTGGAAGCGGGTTCGCGGTAAGGTCCGCGGAGCCGGGTGAGTGGCTCGAGTATACGGTTTTCGTTAAAGAGCCGGGGCTCTACGCTTTGAAGGTTCGTTATGCTGCGGTATCGAGTTCTACAATACGAATGGACTTCAATGGAATCGATGCCACGGGACCCATTGCGATGCCGAGCACTGGCGGCTCGAGTGTTTGGGGGACGGTTGAGTCTGTGGTATTCTTAGACTATGGTCAGCAGAAGGTTCGCACGGAGGTTGAGTCTGGCGGGATCGATCTGAATTGGTTTGAGTTGACGCCCGTATCGGACGGACCCGTCCCCGATGGAACTTACCGCTTCGTCAATCGAAAGAGCGGCCATTCGATTGGAGTTGACCTCGGTTCCTACGAGCTTGTGCAGGAAACCTACCAAGGGTCTGGCCAGGAGTGGCAACTCACGCATCTGGGAGCTGGCAACTATCATGTAAGGTGGGCGAACCAAAACTTGAAGTGGAGCGTGGGACTGGAGCAGGATAACGACGATCCGATGGAGGTGGTACCTTGGACGGACTTGCTGCGCAACCGGCGTGTGTTGATCACTCCATCGGCGGATGGATTTTTCAGACTCCGCAGCGCGGTGAGTGGATTAACGGTGGTTCCCATGGCCGCATCGGTTGATGAAGATGCGGCCGTGGTGCAATACGTATACGATGGAAGCGCGAGCCAGTTGTGGGCAATTCAGTCAGACGCTTCCGTTCCGTTTCCGCTAGGATTGAGCGTAGGCACTGTAGAGACGGGGAATCAATTGACATGGGGCGCAACTGAGGGTGCGAGCAGCTACAACGTGAAACGGTCGCCTGTATCCGGAGGGCCCTACACGGATATCGCCTCAGGCGTGACGCAGACGAGCTACGTGGATTCTGATGTGGAAGAGGGCGATGTTTGGTTTTATATCGTTAGCGCTCAGATCAACGGCGCCGAGAGCTTGGAGAGCGCGGAAGCGAAATCAAGTCCGCCGCTCCTCTACGCCAGTTTCGGCTTCGACGCGTCGAGCGGCACTTCGGTAGTCGATAGCTCCGTGAGTGGTTGGGAAGGTGCGCTTGCTGGAGATGCCAGTTGGGCCAGCGGGCGTGACGGAAACGCTGTTCAATTGCATGGCGGCGATGGGCATGTGCTCTTGCCTGAAGGCATCGTCAGTGAGCTAGATGAGATTACGATATCGACTTGGGCCTATCTTGACGAACGACATTTTTGGTCCCGGATTTTTGATTTCGGCTCTGGCACGGGCAATTACCTTTTTCTCACTCCCAACGGCGGAGGCGGCACGGTTCGTTTCGCTATCACCGACGGTTCGGGTGAGCAGGTGGTAGACGGTTCGGAACCCTTGCCGCTTGGGGAATGGCTGCACCTTGCGGTGACGATGAAGGGCTCGCTCGCTATTCTTTATGTCAACGGAGAGGAAGTCGGGCGCAACGGTGAGATGACTTTGAACCCTTCCAGCTTGGGTGTGACTAGCCAAAACTATATTGGGCGCTCGCAATGGCCTGACCCTTACCTTGAGGGGCGAGTTGATGATTTTCGGATTTATTCCAAGGCCTTGGATGCGGAGGGGGTAGTGGCGGTGATGCAGGAGGACGTGAGGCCTGAGCTCGATCCCGCGGAAGCGAATGCGGTTCGCTTTCTTTTCGACCAGTCGCATCTACGTATCACACTCAACAATACAATTTCAGGACGTCGTTATCAGGTCGAAAACAGCGAAACGCTCTTGGATTCTGACTGGGAGCCTGTCGGAACGCTCGAGACGGGAACGGGAGAGGCGCTTAATTGGAACATTCCTTTGGATTCCGACAAACCTGTGCTCTTTTATCGCTTGAGGATCGAGCGATAGCGTTTCCTGTCTCCGGAAGCGGTTGCTATGAACCGATCTATTGTTTTCATTATTACAATGCCCCATCGCTCAATTCTCATTTCCCTCGCGCTGGCGAGCTTCGCTCCGCTGCTCGTAGCTAAAAATTCAACTTTGCTCCGGTACGACGAGCCGGGGCAGTTCGAGCCATTGTCCGAGGGATTACCGATCGGCAACGGCAACACAGGCGCCCTGGTAATGGGGCGCGCGGCGGACGAGCGAATCGTGCTCAATCACGATACGCTCTGGGCAGGCGGCCCTTACGATCCGAGCTATCCCGAGGCAGCAGAAGCGTTGCCGAAAATCCGAGAGCTGCTGTTTCAAAACAAGCACAGCGAGGCTCAGGCCTTGGTGCAGCGTTCCTTCATGGCGAAGCCGATGCGGCAGATGAGTTATCAGTCTATGGCGGACCTTCTGATGAAGGTGCCTGGGCACGAGGTCGTCGAAGACTACGAGCGTTCCCTCGATTTGACCAAAGCCCTTGCCACCGTGAGTTACGTGAAGGATGGGGTGCGATTCACCCGAGAGAGCTTTGCCAGCGCGCCCGATGGTGTGCTTGTGTTTCGAATACAAGCGGACCAGCCCTCGAGCGTGGATGTGACCTTGCAGTTGGACTCCTTGCACGATGGGGCTCGCCAATCCTATTGGGCCGAGGGAATGAGAATTGCCGGCAGAAACAGTCCAAGCGAGGGGATCGAGTCGGGTTTGCGGTGGGAAGTGGAAGTGTCGGTCAAGAGAGAGGGTGGCTGGGCGCTTCCTGGGGATGGGTATTTGAAAATCCGTGACGCAGATAGCGTAACGCTGCTGGTGGCTGCGGACACGAGTTACGTAAACTGGAAGGACGTCAGCGGCGACCCGCATGAGCGGAACGCCGCGAAGGTCGTTGCCGCGTCTGGCTATGAATACGAGGAACTGAAGTCCCGACACATTGCCGACTACCAATCCTTGTACGATCGTGTGGAGCTGAATCTCGAGAGTCCGCGACCCGACTTGTCTCGGCGTCCGACCGATGCCCGCATTGCTACTTTCTCGCAGGACAATGACCCAGCGACGGCGGAGATGTACTTCAACTTTGCCCGCTACCTGCTGATCTCCTGTTCCCGGCCCGGATCGCAGCCTGCGAACTTGCAGGGGCTTTGGAACGACAAGCTTTCGGCCCCTTGGGGGAGCAAGTATACGATCAACATCAATACGGAGATGAACTACTGGGCGGCTCAGGTGGTACAGTTGGGCGAGTGCGTAGAGCCGCTTGCCGCGATGTTGCATGAGCTCTCGGAGTCGGGGCAGCGAACGGCCAGGAATTTCTATAATGCCTCGGGCTGGGTCACGCATCACAACACCGACCTCTGGCGGGCGACTGCTCCGATCGATGGAGCGTTTTGGGGGATGTGGCCGATGGGCGGAGCCTGGTTGAGCCTCTTCCTGTGGGAGCGTTACGAATTTAGCGGGGATATCGCCACGCTTCGAGAAGACTATCCAGTGCTGAAAGGGGCGGCTCAATTTTTCTTGGATACGCTCGTTGAAGATCCAAGAACTGGATACTTGGTGACTGCCCCTTCAAATTCACCGGAGAATGCTCACCACGCAGGGGTGACCAACGCGGCAGGCCCCACCATGGATAATGCAATCCTAAGGGACCTGTTTCGGGCGGTTGGGCGAGCGAGCGAGGTCTTAGAGGTGGATGCCGCTTTTCGCGACGAGGTAAAAGCGACCGCTCTGCGCCTCAGCCCTTTCAAGATCGGCGAGGCCGGGCAGTTGCAGGAGTGGCAGTTCGATTGGGACTTGGGAGCTCCGGAAATGGATCACCGTCACATTTCCCACCTTTATGCGTTGCACCCGAGCAACCAGATTTCTCCGCTCACGACCCCTGAGCTAACGAAGGCGGCTCGTAGGAGCCTAGAGCTGCGCGGCGACGAGGGAACGGGCTGGAGCTTGGCATGGAAGGTAAACTTCTGGGCGCGTCTCCTCGAAGGCGAGCGCGCTCACGACCTCTTGGAGCTTCTGATCAGTCCAGGCTATTGCTATACCAACATGTTCGACGCCCACCCACCGTTTCAGATAGACGGTAATTTTGGCGGTGCCAACGGCATCACCGAGATGCTGTTGCAATCCCACCTCGAGGATGAGGCGGGTGTGCCAATGATTCAACTACTGCCGGCTTTGCCCGCCTCCTGGCCTGCGGGCTCGCTCCGAGGGTTCAAGACGCGGAGCGGTTTCACGGTAGATATGGCATGGGAAGGCGGAGAACTGAAGTCAGCGCTGGTTCGCGCGGATCGGGACGGTTCCGTGACCTTTGTTTTAGGGGAGAAGCGGGAGCGCTTCGATTTGAAAAAGGGCGATGGGATCAAATTGAGCGAGGGATTGGATTCTGCTGAAATCCTTCGCTAGCCCAGCGACGGCAGCTTACTCGATGTCCTTATGGTCTTCGGAGGTATCGATGACTTCGAGTTCGCCCATCTCAATCTTTCCGGGAAGCAAGTTTCGCCGCATTCGACCTGAGGCGGTTCCAAAAAGCTTGGAGGCGGATTGGGCCATGTTGGCGAGCTCTTCGTCGAAGTTTCGCCCTTTGGCTCGCATGCTGAATCGGGTAATCCAAAGGACCTCTTTTTCCTTTTTCTCGACCAGTTTTTTGAAGTCGTAGGCGACGAGGATGACGAAGTAACGTGAGGCTTCCACTTCGGCGACGAGGTCGTCGAAGATCAAGCGCTGCGGCCCGCCAAGGGTGTCGTCCTTGTAATGTTCGAACAGGTCCGGAGCGAACCCGAGCAGTTGCGCATTGTAGTCGTTTGCTTGGCGCCGGGCTCGCTCAGCCATCGACTGAATGGTAAGCATCGTTTCTAGCTTCGCTTCCGACGGGGTGGCGCTGAATGTGACGGCGCCCGCGCTTTCTCCGTCGAGTTCTAGGCTGTCGAGTTGGTCGATGGTCGCGGTCAGGTTTTGGATGGCGCTCTGGCTCAATCCGTCGTCGAAGGGGATCGTTTTCCCCCAGTTGACGACGATCATGAGATCGGTTTTACGAGGATCCGACTGGGGCAAGTAATTTTGCCGGTGAAGGGCATTGGCTAGTATCTCCGCCATTTCTTTTACGGTGAGGGCGTTGAGGGACTCGTCTTTTCCGCTGGGATCGATGGTCTTGCCCATTGCTAGGGCGTAGGTTTCAGCTTTCCAAGCTCCGTTGTCTAGTCGCTCCCGTTCGTAATTGGGACTGGTTACGGAGTGGGCCATGGTGTGGCGAGGCCTGGGCTCTTTGGCGGAAGTCGTGGGGACGGCGATGAAGCATTGCAGGGAAAGTGAGAGGAATGGGAGTATTAGAATAGCGCTCGTTCTCATGTGAAGTAAAAGAGGGTGATGTTTTCGTTCATCAGTTCTAGCTTAGCTCTGGATAACGAAAGGAGGGAAAGCCTCAAAAGTATTCATATACGACTATAGTCATGGGTTGATTATTTCTTATGACTATAGATATAGAGTAAGTTTTACTAACTAAGCCTTGAAGCCTTTGCGAGGGAGGGGCTTGATCGCAAGGGTACGTCAACCCCGTAACGCTTCCCCGAATGGCGAGTCGATCTTGCAGAATCGCTTCTTCGTGGCGTGTCCTGGATCATGCTAAAAAAAATCTCTCTATTTCTCGTTTTCCTACAATTTTATTGCTGCTACTGTTTGGGGCAAAACGATGGAGCGGAAGAAGCTCGTCGGAATTTAGGGCGCGAAATTGTGCTGGGGCCTGCAGATGTACGGTTTTACCCTGAGCCACCCGAAAACTATCGTTTACGGCGCGATGGCATTGATCGGGGTTCCATCGAAGCGTTTCGTTACCAATCAGGAGTGACCCAGACAGAACGATTGGCTAACGTGTATCTGCCTCCTAACTACAATGAAGCAAAGAGGTATCCGGTCCTATACTTGCTGCATGGCATCGGGGGTGACGAAACGGAGTGGATTCGCTTTACTCAGCCCAATGTGATCCTGGACAACCTCATTGCCGAAGGGAAAGCTGAGGAAATGATCATTGTACTCCCTAACGGTAGGGCGTTGCCTAATGACCGGGCGGAGGGAGAGATTTTTTCCCCGGAGAAGATCGAGGGCTTTGCGAAATTCGAGCGGGATCTTATAGACTATCTCATCCCAGCAATCGAAGCGAAATACTCGGTGTTAAGTGACCGTGAGAGCAGAGCTCTCGCTGGCTTGTCTATGGGTGGCGGGCAGACGCTAAACTTTTGCCTCAACAATTTGGATACGTTCGCTTGGCTGGGAGCGTTTTCAGCTGCACCAAACACCAAGCCCAATGAGGAGTTGTTTCCTCCTTCGGAAGAAATTGCGTCGCAACTCAAGCTCTTCTACTTGTCCTGTGGCAATAAGGATGGGCTGATCAACGTTTCGCAGCGGGTCCAGCGTTACCTTGCTGCGGAGAAGATTCCTCACGTTTGGCATGTAGACGACTTTGGCCATGATGCTGAGCACTGGGGCAGCAATTTGTATAACTTCGTCCAACGCCTTTTTAAATAGGCCCCGAATCGAAAGCCGATGAAAAACTGTGTAGGAACACTTATGACACTAGGGCTTTGCGCAAAAGCCCTGGCTGCAGTGGAGGTGAATTCTCCGAATGGGCATCTGTCCGTTCGGATCGATCAGACCGAGGAAGGGCTCAGCTATTCTGTGCGTTCTGGCGATGTCTCCGTGTTGGAACAATCGCGTTTGGGATTGGAGACCAGTATCGGAAACTTCGGCGCGGGATTGGAATTCGTTTCGTCAGAGGAATCTGCGGTTTCGGAGAGCTACCGGCTGCCGAATGGAAAAACGAGTTTCGTTGATTACGAGGCGAACGAGCTTGTTGCGACTTACGCTAACGACCGTGGCGATCAGCTATCGGTCGTCTTTCGCGTATCCGATTCCGACGTTGCCTATCGATATCGAGTCAACAGCGAGGAGAGGCATCGCGTCGTGGTAGAGAGCGAGCAGTCGAGCTTCAACCTGCCGGATGAATCGACCGCCTTCGTGACGTGGCAAGTGCCATGGGGCGGTGGATACGCGGCCACTAAGCCCAGCTACGAGGAAGGGTATTTGGTGGATGTGCCGGTGGATACGAAGTCGCATACAGGCCTTGGCTTTACTTTCCCCGCTTTGTTCAAGCTGGATTCCGAAGGCTGGCTTCTCATCTCGGAGACGGGTACCACCAGCCAGTATGTGGGCACTCGCTTGAGCGATCCGAACGAAGAAGGCGAGTACCGCATCGCATTTCCCGAGGCCGCTGAGAATGCGGGAGTCGGGGAGAGCACCGTTTCGGTTTCACTGCCAATGCAGACGCCTTGGCGCACCATTACCTTTGGCAAAACGCTTGCTCCGATCGTCGAGTCTACGGTAGCGACCGACCTTGTGAAGCCATTGTACGAGCCGTCGAAATACTATCGCCCGGGAAGGGCGGCGTGGAGTTGGCTCGTTTGGCAGGACGGGAGCATGAACCGCGAGGATCAAGTGGCGTTTATCGATATGGCGGCTGCATTAGATTTTGAATACATCCTCATTGACGCTTGGTGGGACGAACGTATCGGTCGCGAAGGCATGAAGGATCTTGTCGAATACGCCCGATCGAAGGATGTCGGCGTCTTGCTTTGGTACAATTCCAACGGTTCATGGAACGACGCGCCCCAGACGCCGCGCAACCGTATGGCTTCCGCTCCGATCAGGCAGGAAGAGATGGAGTGGCTGCAGTCCATCGGAGTTGAAGGCTTGAAGGTGGATTTCTTCGGCGGCGACAAGCAGGTGACCATGAAATTCTACGAGGATCTTATGACCGATGCCAACCGCTACGGACTCTCGTTGAACTTCCACGGTGCAACCCTGCCACGCGGATGGGAACGTATGTATCCAAATCACATGACAAGCGAAGCGGTCACGGCTTCGGAGAATTTGATCTTTAGTCAGGGCTTTTCCGACAAGGAGGCCTTTAACAGTACCTTGTTCCCCTTCGTTCGCAACCCCGTCGGGGCGATGGACTACGGTCCTGTGGTTCTCAACGAGCGGTTTTCCAAGTCTCCGGAGCGAGGCAATTTCCGCCGCACCACGGATGCGTTTCAGCTCGCAACCTCGGTGCTCTACTTTTCGCCGATCCAACACTACGGCCTAACGCCGAACAACTTGGATGAACAACCCGCCCATGTGCTCGATTTCTTCCGTGTGGTTCCAGCTGCTTGGGACGAGACCCGCTTTGTCGACGGCTATCCGGGAGAAAAGGTCGTACTGGCTCGCCGTTCAGGTGAGGATTGGTACGTCGCAGCGACGCATTCTAGTGAGGAATCGAAGGCATACGAACTCTCGCTTCCGTGGCTAGCTGGCAAGACCCTTCGTATGCTGCACGACCTGCCAGACGGAACGGTAGGGCTGAAAGAGGCTGTCGTGGGAGACGATGGTAGTCTGGTTGTGGAGCTGGAAGCGCGCGGAGGCGTGGTACTTTACTGAGAATCGATCAGGAGCGTTGCCCTCCCCACTCAGCTACCTTGCAGCAATTTTGTAACGCATTTGATCTCCAACCGATAACCTCACTCTATTCTAAATGAGCCGTTTTCGAATATTCACCCGTCTTCTCGTTGTCATAGCGACATCGAGTTTAGCGAATTTGGCGTGCGCAGAGCAGGCCAAAAATCCCTTCATCTGGGCTGATGTACCGGATGTGGCGGTAATCCGTGTCAACGACACTTATTACATGAGCAGCACCACCATGCACATGAGTCCCGGGCTTCCGATTATGAAGTCGAAGGATCTGGTGAACTGGGAGCTGCTGGGGTACGCTTACGATACTTTGGCGGACAATGAAGCGCTAAGGCTGGAAACTGAACGCAGCGCCTATGGGCGAGGCTCGTGGGCGAGTAGCTTGCGTTATCACGAGGGGAAATTCTACGTATCCACTTTTTCTGCTACAAGCGGGCGTACCCACATATATATTACAGACGATATCGAGAAGTGCGAGTGGGAGGAGATCTCTTTTGAGCCTTCGCTGCACGATCACTCCTTGATCTTCGACGACGAAAAAGTCTATCTGATGTACGGTGGTGGCAACATTCGGTTGACCGAGTTGGAATCTGACTTGTCGGGGGTGAAGGAGAATGGCTTCAACGAGGTAGTGATCGAGCATGCCGAGAAAGTTGCGACTGACAACGCCATGCTGCACGCGGAGGGCACGCAGGTTCTGAAGGTGGACGGCATGTGGTATGTCATGAACATTTGCTGGCCGCAGGGCGGGATGCGCACGCAGATCGTGCATCGCTCCGAGAACCTTGAAGGTCCCTATGAAGGACGCATGGTGCTACAAGATCAGGGTGTCGCCCAAGGCTGTTTGATCGATACGCCCGAAGGCGACTGGTACGCAGTATTGTTTCAGGACAATGGCGCGGTGGGCCGCAGTCCGTGGCTGGTCCCAGTGAAGTGGGAAGACCGCTGGCCCGTGCTAGGCGAGGACGGCAAGGCTCCTTTGGTTCTCGACATCGAGGACGATCAGGAAGGCTTCGGCAACATCGTGGGGTCCGACGAGTTTAACCGCAAGCCGGGCGAGGAACTACCACTGGCCTGGCAATGGAATCACAACCCAGTAAACGACAAGTGGTCGATCGGCGAACGCAAGGGACACCTGCGACTCGAAACGGTTCGAGTGGACGAGGACGTGTTGCACGCGAGAAACATGTTGACCCAGCGCAGCTTTGGCCCGACCAGCTCAGGCGAGATAAAACTCGACGTCTCTGACATGAAGGACGGCGACACTGCCGGTCTGATCGCCTTGCAACGGCATTTTGGATACGTGGGAGTAAGACAGGAAAATGGCGAGCGTTCTATCGTGATGGTACGGGCTCAAGAGGACGAGACTGAGGTCCTCGCCACTTTGCCGCTCAGCAAGAAGCGAGTGTACTTGAAGATCGATTTCGACTTCCGCGATCGCATCGACAAGGCCTATTTCTACTACAGCCTTAACGGCAGGAAATGGATTCCCGTCGGTGAGCCCTTGCAGATGCGCTATACCTTGCCTCACTTCATGGGCTACCGCTTCGGGCTCTTCAATTGGGCCTCGGAAGAAACCGGCGGGTATGTGGATTTCGACTACTACCGCCTTGGGACGATGGAGTGAGGTAGCGGCCGTGGTGTCTGCGGTAACGGTTCTACAGTTGAAGCGATTTAGAAAATCAACGTTCCGTCGTGCCATAGGCAGCCGGGCTCTGCGGCCATGACGGAGCATTGCCGTGCCTCTGTTCGATTTTTCAAACGCGCGTTCGCCGACCTTATATCATCTATACTCATGCAGGTCGTTGACAGAGGTGCCGAGCGTATTAGGATAGAGAGGCCACCTGTTTGTAAATTTTCCTACCCCCACTTATGAATTTGCCCAATAAATTTCTCGTTTGTTCATTGTTCTCCAGCTTGCTCTCTGCGAGCTTTGCGGCTGAGGAAGCTGCTCTAATCAAAATCGATTTGGATCGAACAGTCGACGCTATCGATCCGAAGATCTACGGTAGCTTTCTGGAGCCGCTCGGACGATTCCCTGTAGTTTACGGATCTTTGTACGATCCCGATTCGTCGCTGTCCGACGAAAACGGATTCCGTAAAGAATACCTGCAGCAAGTCAGGGAACTACAGGTTCCCATCGTTCGTTGGCCGGGTGGAAATTTCGTTTCTGGATACAATTGGGAAGACGGAATCGGCCCCAAGGACCAACGCCCGGTGAAGCTTGACCGTTCCCGCACTCGCCCAGAGAGCAACCAAATGGGGACGGACGAGTATGTCGCGTTCTGCAATCTCGTCGGAGCGGAGAATTTCATTTGTATTAACGCCGGATCGGGTACCATCGACGATGCCAGCAATTGGGTGGAATACTGTAATGCTCCAGTGGGTACGTACTATGCCGATTTGAGAGCGAAGTACGGGAATCCAGAACCATTTGACGTGAAGTATTGGGGACTTGGAAACGAGGCGGACGGTCCTTGGCAGATCGGTTACAAGACCAAGGAGGAGTACGTGCGTTTTGCCAGCGAAGCCGCTAAGGTTATGAAGATGGTAGACGAGGATATTAAACTCATCGCCTCGGGTTCCTCCAATTACCCGCTGGTGACGAGTAGCTATGACCCCAACGACGGTTGGATTGATTGGAACGATTACATTCTCGACAAGATGTACGAGGATATCGACTACATCTCTCTGCACCGATACGCGACGCAAGCGCTGAGGGCAATCGACAAGCCCGTTTTCGCTGACACCATGTCGCTGGGACTGGATATTGAGGAGAAGATCGTCGTCACCAAGGGGCTCATTGAGAAGGCAAAGTCGAAGGCCGTGAGCGATCACGATGTTTATATTTCCTTCGACGAGTATGGTGCTCGCGGCAATACCATCGCTGGCCCCTTGTTGCTTTCGCAGCATTTAAATGCCTTTATCCGGCACGCGGACATCGTGAAGATGGCGAACCTGACCTTTCTCACCAGCTTAACCGGTATCACGGAAGACGGAAGCTACAAGACGTCCTTGTATTATCCGTTTTCGCTTTTTTCGAACAACTGCCGTGGCGTTTCACTCGACGTTTATTCGCGTTGCGAGACCTACAGCAACGAGCTTTTCAAAGAGGTTCCCTATCTCGATGTGACCGCAGTTCTCAATGAAGAAAAGGGTGCTCTCTTTATCAATGTGGTCAACCGCAGCGAAATCGACGCCATCGAAACGGACATCGAGCTGCAGTCGGGCGAATACATGGGAAGTGCTACGGTTCGGACCGTAACAGGCGACAGTATCGATGCGACGAATACAGCGGAAGTAGAGCAAGTGGACATCGACGAAGGATCGATCAAGTTCAAGAAGAACATGATCCGCTATAGCTTCCCCGCTCACTCGCTGACGCAGATGGAGATTCCTGTGAAGTAAGGCTCTCTTCGTTTCTTTTCGAGCTCTCTTGCCTCCGTGGTCAGTGGTTTTTTTGAAACTCTACAGCCGCTACCGAACGCTCGTTTCGTAGGCTGTGGGGAAGTCTTCGGGTAGAGCTTGAGTGACCTCTCCCGTGGCAGCCCATTCAACTCCGCGCTGCAGCGTGACGATGAATCCGACGCTGCGAACGGAAGGAACGTTAGCGTCGTCATTGGCGCCGACATGTCCGAGAGTCGTTTGAAACACGCGACCCTTGCCGTAAGCTACCGTAAAGAGCATCGGTTCGTTGTGCGGAGAGGAGCCTCTCAGCTTTTGATTTGCGTAGGCGGTCGCAAGAATGGTCAGGTTCTTAGCTGGTCCGCGGAGCCGTGAATAGACTTCGTCATTTGCCTGCAGCCACATTTCGGGCAATCCGCGCATTATGGGGTGATCGGGAGTTCGGTTGGTGATGATGAAGTCGTGCTTAGGTGGGTGAAAGGTACCGCCCGGAGAATCGTCGTGTACTGCCCCGCAGGCATGCCAGTAGACCCTTGGGCCCCATTTCTCGTCACGACTTGCCTGCTTGTCTGGCTCGCCCGGGTAGAGGGGAGGGTCGTAGAGCCCCGCGCCGCCCCAGCCGCCGAGGCCTATGATCTCGTTGAACTCCGGCCAATAGGCGAACGAGTTATTGGTGCCGTGGATGGTGACGAGACCGCCGCCATTTTTCACGTACGACACGAAGGCGGCTTTGGTCGGTTCAGACCACTCCGCTCCGTCGTAGTTGAGGACGATAACATCGTATTCGCCGAAGTTAGGAGAGAATTCGCTCATGTCCTCACCGAGGGCAGGCGAAACGACCGTATCCACTTCGAAAATGCCGGCATTTTCCAAATGCTGGGTGATTGCGTCGCCCAGGTTTTTCCAGCTGTGGTATTTGTTGGACTGCCCGGTCAGGTGCATAACTTTTATTGAATCAGCGGCCATCACGGAAGAGGCGAGACAGAGGAGAAACGCGATAATCGGGGTAGTACGAGTCATGCGTCCATGTATGCCGCTGGAAAAAGGCGGTGACAATATGAAACTGCCGCAGCGAGCAGCGACTGTATTCGTCCTCAAGCGCCCGTAGCGGGCGGCTGAGGAAGGAGGCACGGTATCAAGGAGGCACGTTCATAGAAGTGACCTTTCCCCCGTGCTGGCGCCGGCTCGAGTCGATGGCGTCCGCGTGCCACCGGCATCCCCCTCAAAGCTCTCAGCGGCGACTGGGAAGGGCGGCATTCGATACGGGTTAACCGCCAGTGGTGTATTTGCTATTCTTGGACAGAATCGGGACTGAAGGGTACGGAGGTTTTTGATGATCAATTGAGATGTGGTGGGACCTTCGATTGCGATATTAAGATTTAAGTCCTGACCCTCTCTGGTTCGACGTCGGCAAATTTTTGATCTCGGTCTAAACCTCGTTCAAGGCGTCCTTGGGGTCGGCTCTCAATGCGGTTCGGGCAGGCATATAGGTGGCGGCTACCGCGACGCTCAGCAGGCAAGCGAGCATCAGTAGGTAAGGCGTCAGCTCGGTCGCCTCTACACCGTTGAGCGAGCTCTGTATCGCCCGGGCAGCGGCGAACGAGAGCAGGCACCCGAGCACTAGTCCGGCGCCGATGAGTCTGAGCGAGCGGGCGAGCGTCAGCATCAGCAGGCTGTTGGGCGAGGCCCCGATCGCCATGCGGATCGAGAGATCCTTGCGGCTTTGCCGGACATATTGGCGGGTCGTGTACCAGATCCCCGTGGAGGAGAGCAGCAGGGCGCAGACGGCGAGCGTGGCGAGCACGATGAAGGCGCTGCGCTCGGTCCTGAGACTGCGCTCGATGGCGTCGGAAAAGTATTGGACGTCCTGAGCCACAAATTCGTTGCTCGGGTCGCGCGCAATGGCATCCAGCGCATCGCTAATCGAGCGAGGGTCGCCTTCTGACCGGATGTGGAAGCGGACTCGGGATTGGGCTTGTGGTAGTCCGAAGAGGGGCCGAGCGGGCTCCCATGGCTGAACGGGGTAATCACGAAAAACGCCAACGATGCGCACAGGGGGCTGCTCGTCGCCACCCCAAGGCTTGAAGGTTTGCCCGACGGCGCTCTCGCCAGGATAGAACCGCTTTTCCAAAGACTCGTTCACCACGGCGACCTCGAAAGGCCAGGTGTATTCACTTCTCCTTACATCTCTTCCGGAGACGATCGGCACGCCGAGAGTGTCTAAAAAGCCTTCCGAGACGTACATGAAGCCAGCTGCGCAATTGTCTTCCTCCTCCGTGGGCTTGAAACGGTCGGTCGTGAGGTGGGTGGTGCCGTATCCGCCCAGTGGGCGCGAGGTGGAGAAGCCCGCGGCTTCTACGCCTGGGATGTTCGCGAGGCGTTGCCGCAGGTCTTCTGCGACTTGATCTCGTCGGCCGACTGGAATGCTTTGCAACGACACTTCGAAATACGCGAGGCGCTCGCCCTCGATGCCGGGGTCGAACGCGAACGAACGCTGCAGTGACAGGGTGTAGAGAAAGGCAGCGCTAAGGAGCGTGGCCGAGAGAGAGACCTGTGCGACAACGAGGAGCTTGGTCGAGAAATTGACTTGCGAGGCTTTGGCTCCGCCTTGGTTGAGCAAGCTGGAGGTGGCTCCGCGAGACAGATGCCAAGCCGGGAGTAAACCGCTTGCGAGCCCAGTGAACAAAGTGGCCGCGAGCGCTGCCGCTAGAGCGATGCCGTTGAACTCGACTTCAACGTAAGCGACGAATGGCAGCTGGTCTGCCAGTTGAATCCACCAAAGGCTAAGCCCTACGCCTAGCGCTCCACCGATGATCGAAACTGCCATGCTCTCGCCGAGTAGCTGCTGCATCACTTGTAGTGGCGAGGCCCCTACCGAGCGTCGGATGGCGAATTCCCGTTGGCGACGGTAAGCATTGGAAAGCAGCATATTTCCCACGTTGAAGCAGGCGATCAGCAGGAGGGCGGAGACCAGGCCGATGATGATGTAGCTTTGCTGCAGCGACTCCGTCGAGGAGGCACGGGCCGCTTGGATCTCGGGGGTCGCCTTCAAGCTCCGCTCGCCAGCTCCTTCGGGCCGCCGGTCGTTGAGGTAGTCGGTCACTTGGTCGAGCCGCGTTTGGAAGGCGATCGGGGTGGCTCCCGGCCTGAGTCGAGCAATCGCCGTACTCAAAAAGTATCCACGATTATCATACACCCAGTCGTCGAAAGTGTGGATCAACGCAGTGAAGGCTTGCGGCTTCACAGTGCGATGCACCCGGTCCTTGCCCGGCGGCAAAATCCCGACCACGCGGAAAGGCTTGCCGTTTAGATTGATTGTCTCGCCCACGACATCCTGACGGCCTGCCAGATCCGTTTGCCAGAAGGCGTAGGCGAGCACTGCGACTGGTTCGGAGCCGGGCAAATAGTCGTCGGGCTGCAGTAGGCGACCTTCGTGGGCCTGCCATTCCAGCGTCTCGAAGGCTTTACCTTGCAGCTCGCAAAGAACTATCAGCCCCGCGTTTTTTTCCAGCGAGTATTCAACAGAATAGCGGTGGCTGTAGGAAAAGGCAGTTTCGCCGGATCGCTCGATGATATCTCGGGCGTCCGGCGCAGGCAGTACACCGTTGAAAATGTTGCCCTCAACACGGTAAAGCCGATCGACGTTTTCCGCCGGGATCGGCCGAAATACGAGCGCGTCGACGATCGATACGGCGGTGGTGGCAAGGGCAACTCCGATTGCGACGATGGCGATCGCGGCGAACGCGAATGCGGGCCGCTTCGCGAGGGCCCGAAGGTTAGCGGGGAGGTAGTTGGTCATAGGAGGAGGGATCGGAAGGGGGTGCCGGCTAAACCTCGCTGAGCGCTTCGCGCGGGTCGGCTTTCAAAGCGGCTCGCGCTGGCAGATAAGTCGCGACAGTCGCGACCGCGATCAGGCATGCGGCCATAAGTAAATAAGGTCGTGCGTCGGTGGCTTCGACTCCGTTGATGGAGCTCTGGATGAGGCGCGAAGCGAAGAACGACAAGAGGCAGCCGATCAGCAGTCCCGAGCTGACGAGCCGGAGGGACCGGGAGAGCGTCAGCACGAGTAGGCTGCCTGGAGTCGCTCCGATTGCCGAGCGGATCGAGAGCTCCTTACGGCTCTGCCGGACGAACTGTCGCGTCGTGTACCAAATGCCCGCGGAAGACAACGCAAGGCCGCAGATGGCGAGCACAGCTAAAACGTAAAAGGCTCCGCGTTCATTGGAAAGCGAGGATTGTCGTGCGTAAGAAAAGTCGCGGATTTCTTGGGCTACGTATTCGTTTTTTGGATCGTGCACGAGCTTTTCTAGGGAATCTCTGATCGTGGCGGGCGGGCCCTCCGACCGAATGTACATGACCATTCGTGGTTGAACCGCGGGCAAGATCATCAATGGACGCGTCTTGGCCCAAGGCTCCGGGGCGAAATCTTTTACTACGCCGACGATGCGGATCGCGGGCTCTCCGGTGTCCCCCCAAGGCCAAAACTCCTGTCCGATCAATTGGTCTTCCGGGAAGAAGCGCTCTCCGAAGGCTTGGTTTACGATCGCGACCTTGAGCGGCCAGCCATCGTCTGTATCCAGAAAATCGCGACCTTCGAGTAGGGTCAGGCCTTGGGCTGCTAGATAGTTGGGCGACACGAAAATCAAATGCGAAGTGCAATTGTCCTCTTCTATGCCGGGGTCGAATTGCGCCGTTTTGATATGGGAGGACCCGAAGCCGCCGAGGGGCCGCGTTGATCCATAGCCGACGTGCGTTACGCCGGGAATCGAGCTGATCGCTTGCCGCAGTTCTTTGGCCGCCTGGTACCTTCGGCCTTCGGGAATGCTCTGCACGGAAATGCGGAAGTAGGTGATGTTTTCGAAGTTGTAACCCGGGTCGAATTCCAACGAGCGCTTGAGCGACTGGGTGTAGAGGAAGGTGGAAGTGAGCAAGGCCGCGGAAAGAGCGACCTGGGCCACGACGAGGGACTTGGCGGCGAACGCGACGTTTGAGTCCTTGGCACCGCGTTTCAGCGAGTCGGCGGTGTTTCCACGCGCAAGGTGCCAGGCTGGGGCGAGACCACTAATCAACCCTGTCGCTATCGTAGTGCCGAGAGCGATGAGTAGGGCAGTCGTATCTAGCCGTACATCGACCGATCGGGTGAGGGGCAGCTGGTCCGCCAAGTCTACCAGCCAAAGGCTGAGCAACACTCCGGCGACGCCGCCCAGCAGGGCGATGCCAAAACTCTCGCCAAGCAGGCTCTTGACGATCTGTAGTGGAGAAGCCCCTACGGAGCGTCGGATCGCGAACTCGCGCTCGCGCCGGTAGGCGTTCGCCAACAGCATGTTTCCGACATTGAAGCAGGTGACTAGCAGCAAGCTCGCCACCAAACCTACGATGATGTAGCTCTGCTGGGCCGCTTCGGCGCTCGATTCCCGGCCTGCTTGGATTTCGTGCACGGCTTGAAAGTCGAGGTTTTGGGATTCGGCGGGGAAGGCCTGCTTGAGGTGGGCGGTCACTCGATCGAGCTGCGTCTGGTAGGCTGGCAGCTGCTCCGGGCTTGGAAGCCGGGCGATAACCCTTTGCCAATGGGCGTTTCGCCCGTCGAAGAGCCAGCTATCAAACGTATGCGCCAAGCTCGTCCAAGCGTGAGGCTTGGTGGTGCGGTGAATACGATCGTGTTCGGGCGGAAGCACGCCGACCACTCGGAAACTCTTGCCGTTGAGGAGGAGGGATTCGCCAACAATGACGTCAGGTCCGCCGAGGTCGTTTTTCCAGAAAGCGTGGGAAAGGACTGCTACAGGCTCCGAACCGAGCTGGAAATCGTCCGGCTGCAGCAGTCGCCCTTGAGCGGCCTTCCAATTGAGCACGCGAAACGGATCGCCTTGCAGTTCGCAGAGCACCAGCAAGCCGGCATGGTTGCCGCTGTTGTATTCTACGGAATAGCGGTGGTGATAACCCAACGCAGGGAAATCGGTGCGATCGAAGAGTTCCCGAGCGTCCGGCGGAGTCATTGTGCCACTGTAGATCCCGCTTTGCACGCGATAGAGTTGGTCGATACGTTCGACTGGGATCGGCCGGAAGACCAGCGCGTCGACGATGGAGGCGGCAGTGGTAGCGAGGGCGACGCCGAGGGCTACGATGCCGACAGCGGTAAGTGTGAAGGCCGGGCGCTTGGCGAGGGCCCGGAGGTTTGCGGGGATGGGCAAGGGCATGTCGAGAGGAGGATCGAAGGATTGCAGGTTGAACGTAAGCGATGGGAGCGCTTGAGCAATAGAATTGACTTGAAGACCCAAAAGCCCACGGCGAGGCGGGCAGTAAAGGGTAAGCCTAGATTCGATAGAGTTTGGAAGGAGCTAAAAGGGGTCGATTCCATACCTTTGCGGTCGGTGCATGAAATCGTTTTGAAATGTTATAGGTCGGTCGGTGTTGTCGAGGGAGGCATTTTCGGAGGAGCGGGAGGTCGGCTGGCGCTACAGGAAATGAAGGGGTTGGGATTCCGCTTGCGGTTGGGGGTGGCGGGGTGTGCACTTGGGAGATGCCCTGGCCTGTTCTTTGCTTGCTTGTTGTATCGATTTTCCTGTTACCGGCTGCAATTGTTGCGGAGAGCCAGGCTTCTATTCGGGCGCTTATCGTCGATGGGTACAGCAATCACGACTGGAAGTTGAATACGGCCCTGATTCGCGGGATGCTCGAGCCTACGGAACTTTTCGAGGTCGACGTATCCACCGCTCCGGCGAATGCTGAATCTCCCGACTGGGACGACTGGGAACCTGATTTCGGTAGCTACGATGTGGCTATCCAGACCTGCAATGATATTTGGGGCGGGCCAGCTTGGCCGAGAAAGGTCCAAAAGGAGTTCGAGTCCTATGTCCGTGAGGGAGGAGGTGTCTACGTATGGCACTCGGGTAACAATGCCTTTGCCGATTGGCCGGCCTACAACGACATGATTGGCCTTGGCTGGCGCGAGAAGGGCTTTGGCTGGGCGATCGCCGTAAACGACGACGGAAGCCTCAAGCGCATCCCTCCGGGCGAGGGGCTGGATACGGGTCACGGCGATCGGCTTGATACTGTCGTCCGCCGCATCGGCGAACATCCGATTCACGCGGGACTGCCGACTGCTTGGCTGACGCCGGACATCGAGGTCTACTACTACGCACGCGGTCCTGCGAAGGACCTCCAAGTCCTTTCGTATGGGTACGACCCGGTGACGACGATGAACTGGCCGCTCGAATGGACGGTTTCCTATGGAAGCGGGAGGGTGTACACTTCGACTTTTGGGCACGTCTGGAAAGGGGACGTTCAGCCGGAGCGCATGCGCTGCGCCGGACTGCAAACCGTGGTGGTCCGCGCTTTGCAATGGCTGGCGGATCGACCGGTCACGTTCCCGGTCCCCGAGGACTTTCCGAGTGAGGGTGAAGTCTCGATCAGGTCGGAGATTAGTGTCGGGTCGTCGGATTAGGACCGACCGTTTGCGACCAAGGGCGAGCGCTTGAGTGCCTCCCTTGCGGAGGCGGAGTCGATCGATCCTGCATTACTGCATGCCCCGGCGGACACGCCCCGCCTTCGAAAATAAACATCCCCGCCGCAAGCGAACGGAGTATCTCAAGGGAATAAAAAGGTGTGCTGGCTTCGGGCGTTTTGGCTTTATCGCAAGCTCGGTACCAAAGGCGGCATTCGCGTTTGTCTTCGGAAGTCGATCCACCTCAGAAGCGTCGCCGGTTTGTTTAAGCTGAAGGCCCTAAAACTCTCAACGGGCAAGCGACGAGCCTAAACCGAAAAAAAGAGTGTATCCAGAAATCTGGATACACCCTCTTGTGCTTTAATTATCTGGATGCCGTTCCTATTTCAGCGGCAGGACGTAGATCGAGGCGCTGAGGGCTGGGGAGTTTAGGCCGTTGCCAGGGTTGTTAATCTGGGTCTCGACGATCTCGACGACGCGTTCCTTGCCGGGTGTGTTGTGGGCGAATTCGTCGGGGCCGCTGAAGTGCCAGCGCTTGCCGGCATCGCCAACTGCCATGCCGCTCAGATCTAGGTCGATGGTTAATTCCGATTCGGTGGGATTAATGACGGAGAGCGTGAGGGCTTTACCGTCATCGGTGAGGGCGGCTGACACGTCCAAAACCTCGTGTTCGAACTCCACGTTTACCGGTTGGGTCCCGAAGTGGCGGCGATACATCTTCAAGGCGATACCCGTGGTATCCATCTCCGCCGCGATGCGAGTTGTCTTGATGGCTCCGATGACGTTCACCGTCTGAGCGTAAAGCGCCATATCGATGATGTCGGTGTGGCGGAAATACTCGTGGAGGCCTGCGGCGATGCCGAGTCCGTCCGCCACGTCGTAGACGCAACCCAGTTCGCCATATTTGTAGGTGCGGTGCCAATAGTTCCATTCGGTCATGGCGATGGGCATGGTCTTTCCGTTTAGCTCTTCGAGCTTAGGCTGCAACTCGCGATGGCCCTCGGCCTTTCTGCGAATGTTGCTGCGCATGTTTTCCAGGTGAGTGGCGATGTCGACGCGCCCCACGTCCGACCAAGGAGTGCGGCCGGTGTAGAAGTGCTCGGAAATGTAGTCCATGTATTCATGGCTGTCCATGAGCATGCCCTCGGTCCAAGTGACGCCGCGGCGGACTTGCGCTAGGTCAGTTTCGTTCACGCGTTCCAAGTCGCCGGAGGCGATGAGTATGAGGTCGGAGTCCGCTCCGAGCATCGCTTCGGCTACTCGGTTGTGCTTGAGCGAGTAGTGATGCAATTGCATGTGGCCTAGCTGCCAGTTGCCCCACATCTCGTTGCCCACGCACCAGTACTTCACGCCGTAAGGCTTCTTGTGTCCGTTGTCGGCTCTCCAGCCCCCTCCGATAGTAGAGGTGTCGCCGTTTGTGTATTCGACCCATTGGGCCGCGGAATAGGCGTCGCCGAAGCCAGTGTTGGCCGCAATCATCGGTTCCGTGCCGAGGAGGCGGCAGAAGGCCAGAAACTCGTCGGTGCCGAAGTCGTTGTGCTCGACGCCGGTCCAGGCCGGATTGACGCGAGGAGGGCGACGGTCGCGGTCGCCGATGCCGTCGCGCCAGTCGTAGCCGCTAACGAAGTTTCCGCCCGGCCAGCGGTAGAGCGGAGAGTCGAGTTCCTTGAGCAGTTCGATGGTGTCGCTCCGCATGCCGTCGATGTTGTCGCCAGGCATGAGAGAAAGGGTGCCCAGCTGGATGCTTCCGCGCAGGACGCGAACGCTAAGAGAGGCGCCCTGCGAAGTCGTTTTGCGAGGAGTGAAGGAAAACGTTTTCTTGGCGTATTTCTTGCCGGAAAAGGTGAGTTTCTGGGAGCTGCTCTCTCCTTCGGCATTGCCCCAATTGAGGCTCACTTCCACTTCGGCGGTGCCGCCGAGGGGCTTGACCCAGAGGTAGCCCGGGTAGTCGAGGCCTTCCTTGAGGCCGAGGTCGTTCTGGCGAACTCCGGTGCCGGAGACGATCCGCGGGGTGTGTTTTCCGACGAAACTGTCTTCTGTGACCATGCTCAAGCCGGAGGGCTCGCCAATAATCTCCCAGGGCGAGGCCGAAATCACTGGAAACTCGGTACTGTCGATGACGCCGGGGAAATCTGGGTCTGCCAGCGTCTGATCACCGTAAGGATTATAGTCTTCGGTGATGGGGTGGTAGAACTTTCGGTCCTCGAGCATCTCGGCCCAAATGCCTCCGTAGATGCAGCGGCCCATATGCTCGATAAATTGGCCGTAGATCATGGGATTGATCGCGTCGGCGCGTTCTTCGGCGTCGATACGGACAGTCACGTCCGTCACGGGTTGGGCTGATAGCGCGAATGGCAGCGCTCCAAGTAGTAGTATTTGTTTTTTCAAGGTCTTTGAGGTTAGGTGTTTGCTCGCTCCGACCGACTTTCGAGCGATAGAAATGATAATGGCTCTCCAGAGAACGGACGTATCACGTTGAACGATGAATGTTGTTTTTATCTAGCGAGCAGTATTCACGTCACCGATACATTCGAACATGAGGTTAGCGACGCCGCGCGGGTCTTCCTGTTGGGCGACATGGCCGCCGGGGAAGGTGCGGATGGTCCAGCCTCGCTCCACGGCCCGTCGCCAGGCTTTGCTTTGGGAGCGCTCTTCGACGCTCTGGTCTTCGGGGATGAAGGCGACAAACGTGACGTCGAGCGCCTTCGCGGCTGGATTGTCGTAGGATACTGCTTGGCTAAAGGTCTTGATGGACTGGGGGGTGTTGTGCGGAGGGGTGGCTTCTTCAGTGACCCAAGGGGTGAGGAGCATCCCGTTTTCGATGCGCGAATCGTTCCTCGGTCCCCCGCTGCCAAACATGTCCCATATCGACTCCCCGTCATTGGGCACCGCGGCATCGAGGAAGATGACGTGCTTGATACGCTCGGGGATCTCGTTGATTACGCCAGTGATAACCATGCCTCCGTAGCTGTGCCCTGAGAGCACTACATCGTGCAAGTCTTCGAATAGGATGAGGTTGACTACGTCGTCAATATGGGTGTCGAGGTCGATGTCCGGATTTGCGAGGTGGTAGCGTTCGCCCAGCCCGGTGAGGGTGGCTCGGTACACTTCGTGCCCCTCATTTTCCAGGTACTTTCCTGTCGCCTTCCATTCCCACCCGCCTGCTGTGGCGCCATGGACGATGACGAAGGTTTCCTTTTCGGAATCTCTCGCTAGGGATCTGGCTGCGATTGAGAAGGCGAGAAAGAAAAGCGTTGTTCGAAGTACTAGGTGTTGCATGGGTGCCTATGGGGATGGGGTTGGTAGAGGCGTATGGATAGTTGTAATGTAATCAGTTGGAGGCAAATTGCCACCAGTCCAGTTTCAGTTCTGAATTTTGGTCGCCTGTGAACCGGATGTACAGGTCATGGATGCCCGTGAGAGGGCTCACCTCTGTTGAATGGCTTTTCCAGTCGTCAGATGGCGAAACCACGGCTTTCGCGAGGAGCGGGCCGTCAAGCGAACCGGTCCGCAGCTCTATTTCAGCTCCCTGGGCTTGGGCTTTGGCGTTAAGGGTGAGGCTCTTGGCTCCTTGTTCTCCAAAGTCGACTCCGACGACTTTTACCCAATCCCCGTCGCTCGCGTGGGCCAGGTTCATGCCCCCTGCGGAGCTCGGCTCCGTTTCGATGCCGCTCTGGGCTGCGAAGGTTTCGCCCTCGACTCGCTGATAGGGATCAAGGGCGCCATTTTGCTCCACTCCGTTAACGGTGTACTCGACTGGGATTATCGCTCCGTTTTCGTCGTATCCAAATTCCTCGAGCGCGATGTTACGACGGAATCCGGTAGGAATGCCGGCCTCGGTGGCGACGATACGGTTGTGGTAGACGTGGTACCACTTGCCTTTGAACTTAAACTCAGCGGCGTGGTTATTGTTGTTGTTGAGGGGCGGCTGGGCGGCAACGATTCCTGCGTAGCTGAAGCCTTCGGTCGGATGCTTGCTGGTCATGTAATCGATACGCATCTCGGCCTTCGGAGTGGTGGAGTAGGTGAAGTAGTAGGTATCGTCTATTTTGTAGACCCACGCTGCTTCGAAAAAGTTCGGGGCGTGCATTTTGATCACTTCGCCGTCCAGTGTGACCATGTCTCGATGCAGCTTCGCTGCCCTTACGTTGTCGTCACCGTTTCCGCCGAAGTAGATGTAAGCCTGATCATCGTCGTCGATGAAAACGCCTGGGTCGAATAGCCACATATTCTCGGCAGGTTGAACGCCAGGGGTTCCGTGGGTAATGAGAGGTTTTCCGAGAACGTCTTCGAAAGGGCCAATCGGGCTGTCGCCGACTGCGACTCCTATGTTGGCTCCACCGTTTCCGAAGTAGAGGAAGAACTTTCCGTCGCGCTCCACGGCCGCAGGGGCCCACGTTTTCTTGGCCCAGGAAGTATCTCTCTCGGCATCGAATACGATTCCGTGGTCAGTCCAGTTTTTCATGTCGCTGCTCGAAACGCAGACGATGTTTGGAATGTTGTATCCACCTTCGACGGGACTTTCGTCGTCGTTCGAGCAGTAGATGTAAACGCGGTCCTTTGTCACTACCGAGGTGGGATCCGCGAGGTAACGATTGGAGACAATGGGATAGTCCGCAAGCGCGATCGAACCTATGCTCGTGCATAGCGTGAGTGCTGTTAGGAAGCGTCTATATCTGGTGGGTGTCATCATGTGCAAACAAGTAGGATCCCTAGGGGTCGCTACGGGGTTAATGTGCTCTCTTCTTTTCCTAGAAGGGAACCGAAGGTACGAGCTTGCCTCAGATGAGTCGCCTGTCAGCCCGACATTGGGGCAAATCTGTCTATATCCTAAGTTCTAGGTTTTGCCTCTACCCGCAAAAATAGAGCAACACTTCACATGGGGTGAAGTGCTCCTCATTGGTAAACGCTGTGTGCGAGATCGAAAGGCCTTACTTCGCTTCTAAGAATTTGTTGACCTCGAGCCAATGCCTGAAGACAGGGAACCAGTCGTTAGAGGTATTGCCTCGATCGCGAGGCCCCCCGTTTTTGATACAGGTGGAATTCCAGCTAGGTACCAAGACATGAGCACGCCGAATTCACCTTTGAATAGGAAGTCGCTGGTGGCGATGGCGTTGAACGTGGCGTACCAAGTTCTCGCTATGTCTCATTAGCGATAAATAAGTTAAAGTGTACGAAGTCACACTGAGACTGCAGCAATCCATTGCGAAGGCCTTCGTTCCCATTTGTCTTGGAAGTGTAATGGTTCTTTTCTGCCTCCGATTGCTAGTTGTCCAGATCGACGCGGCGATAGCCTCCTAGCCGACGGAAGTAGATGAGGAGTCCGAGAAATATCACGGCCATGGTTGCTGGAATGAGCGAGTCGACTCTCAAGGTCTTGCGGTCTCCCTTCAGGCTGGAGTCGATCAAGGTTTGCTGGACCTCGCTCGGGATTTCTTGGGAACGAGCTTCGGCTAGCTTCTTTCCATCGATTGCTGCCACGGGTTCGAAAAACAGCCAGCTATTGGAGTCCACAGCTTTCATTTCCTGATAGATAGCTGGTGCCTCTTCTTGTAACGCTTCGCTCGCGAAACGATCTTTTGCGTATCCTAGTCCAGGCAATCCGATCAAGCCACCGGACATCATGCCAAGTCCGCCCATGATGCTGATCGCGATGGCTCCGGTGCGCGGGAACCGGTCACCTACCACTGCGAGCATCGTTGGCCAGAAAAAGGTTTTGCCAACACCGTATATCAACAATGCCAATACAGCACCCTTGAAGGACTCAATTCCGCTTGAGAGATTCAAGCCCACGAAAGCAAGTACCGAGCAGAGCAATAGCAAGCCGACCGGTGACAGCTTAAGGTGCTCTTCGATCCAAGCGGCGCAAAAACGCAGGACGAACATGGTGAGCGAGGTGATGACGAAGAGGAACTTTCCTTCCTCCGAACTCAGGATGCTTCCAGTGATGTTTTGTATCCATCCATCTGTTCCGAGTTCGACAGCGCCTACCAAGATATGCGTTCCGAACAGGACGAAGAGCATGATAGAACCGAGGGCGAAGCTCGTTATCTTTCCGATCACGAAAATCAACGCTAGAGCAGCAATCGCCAGCACGTATGTAGGGATCGCTGGGAAGGTCGCTTGGAAAAACAGGAACAACATCAAGGCAATCACCGCTCCGCCTAGCAGGCCGACGTCCTTGAACATGTCGCCGAGCTTGAGGCCCTTTTCCGCTGCTTCCGACTTAGGGAAGCGCTGGCCCATGAACATGATTCCGTAAACGATCGTTGGGATCAGGAAGATGGCGAGCTGCCATTTCCAAGAGACATTCATACGGTCGTCAAGGAACCAGCCGACCGCGCCACCAAGCACAAGACCCAGTGGCCAAGAAGCGTGCAGTATATTCAAATAATGGGTACGGTTTTCAGGGAAGAGCGTCGCCACCAGTGGATTTGCTACCGCTTCGAGTGAACCATTCGCTAGCGCAAATATGAAGGTTCCCCAAAAAAGCCACTGGTAGGCGATCGCCGTATCCATGCCGGCAGTCGCCGTGAAGGTGACTACCGCAGAAAGCATATGCAAAAGAAAGGAGGCGACTATCAATTTTCCGTAGCCAATGGAATCGACCACCAAGCCCCCAACGAAAATCCCAAAGCAAAACCCGGTTAAACCGGCTCCGCTGATCACCCCGAGCTGGGTGGCGGAAAATCCGAATTCGGCCCCCCAGTTGTCAAGAATTCCGCCCCGTACGGCGAATCCGATGCCGGTAGCAAGGATTGCCGTAAAGCCGGCGTAGAGAAGACGTTTAGGATGGATTAGGGAGTCAGTCATGGGGTCAGGTTCAGTGTGTTGAGGTGAAACAGGACAAGAAGGCCGAGGGAAAGGATAGCGTTACCGGTTCGAAATATAGGTTTATTTTGTATCCAATGAACGGATATAGGCGACGACGTCTTTGACGGCTTGCTCGTCGACCAAAGTCTTTGCCATCAGGGCCATTTCTGCTCCTTTCGCATCACGTGGATCAGACCCGCGTACCCCCTCCTGGAATTCGCGAATTTGTTTGTAGAGGTACCAGTCTTGTTTACCGGTGAGCTTCGGCGCTGCCAGTTCCGTGTTACCTTGACCTTCGGGCCCGTGACAAGCCACACAGGTCGTGTACAGCGTTTTGCCTTTCGCTGGATCGCCTTCCAAAGTGGCCTCATCTGGAGCATTTGCCTCAAGCGTCTCGAGGTAGTGGGCCAAGTGTGAAATGGTCATCTGAGGACGAGTCTCCATATCGAGGAATTGCAGCGCTCCTTTCATGGCGATTCCACGGGGATTTTTGAAGTGGGTCCCGCGAACGCCTGCATAGAATTTCTGCAGCTGAGTTTGCGTGTACCAATTGTCCATTCCGCGCAGGGAAGGAGCCCCAAGTCCTTGATCGCCTCCTGCGTCTGAACCGTGGCAAGCCACGCAGTGTTGCATGTACAGTTCTTCGCCCGAGGAAACGCGTCCCCAGCCCCAGATTTGAGGCTCGAAAGTGTTTTGCTTCACGAAATCCTGGTACTTCTCTTCGTCGATTTTTGAAAACTGCAGATCTAGGCCTGCAGTTCGCAGCTTCAGCTGCATTTGAGTATCCGCGTCGACGAGACGAGCCATCTCCTGCAAGGCGACTAGGTCGCTACTGCTTGGCTCGTGTAGTTGAGTCTTCCATACGTCGAGGAGAGCCATGCTGGCGATTGCGACTGTCTCGGATGGGAGGCTCTTCCAGTTTCCAAGTGCGGCAACGAGGTCGCCCTCTTGCTTTGCGAGATAGAGCTTCAAGGCAACGTACTCGGGCACCTCTTCGATGCTGTCGAATCCATTTGCGAAATCTATGCTCGTCCCTCCTTCGAGTAAACGTCTCACATACGCGTCGCCATTTTCGAGTACAGCATAGGCAAATGCTCGGCCCAGCCAGGGATCGGTCGTAAACTCAGAGCGGCGACTCAGGAGTTCGTTTGATCGATCTTCCGACGGCGGAAGAAGCCCCAGAGCGAGAAGCGCCTTCAAGCGGGTTTTGGGATCAGCGTCATCGGTCTTGCTCGCAGCCAAACTCAGTTCCTCTTCGCTCCCTGTTTCCGTCAACGCCATAACTGCGTTCTTGCGAACGGATGCTGACGGATGCTCTAAGGCCGCAAGAACAACCGATTCAGCCTGTGTTGAATCAAGGTTAAAAGCGCCGAGTCCGCTTAAGCTCCAAAGGGCATGGATGACTCGCGTGTTCAAACCGATCTCGTCGACTGAATTGTCTTCGAGAACGATTTCGCGAAGCTGAGGGATTGCCTCACGACGTTTTTCTCTCACCAGTTTCCGCTGGGCGGTCATCCTCCAGAACAGATTGTCATTGGCCAAGGTTTCCACCAGCTCCGTCGTACTTGCTTCCGATAGGTCGAGGGACTTTGGGGTCTTCGACCCTTTTGCCACGATGCGATAAATACGGCCGTGATGGCGATCGCGCAGCGGGTTCACATGGGCATTGCCCGCTCCCGTTTCAGCATCGAAGCCTGCCGATTGCTTGGAGGGTTGAGGATTGTGTTGGATGATGAAATTATACCAATCCGCAACCCAGAGCTGACCGTCGGGACCGACGTCAGCAAAAACTGGAGACAGCCACTCGTCGACCGAAGACAAGATGGAACCACGATTTTGGGCAACATAGCTAGAGCCTTCTTCTTCGAGGAAGAATTGGCCTAGCAAATGGCCCGTTGGCCCTCCTATGAACGCTGAGGCATTCCAATACTGTTTCGGGAAAGCTCGCGCTGTGTACAGGTTGAAGCCAGCACCTGCGGTGTAGCGACCGTGGGCGTCTACCTGGAGAAACTTATGCGTGATGGGAAAGAACTGGGTAAAGTCGTCGATCTTCGCTGAAAGCTGAGAGGGGAGAGCAGGGTTTCTCTCGTAGGTGAAAGGACGCCACAAAGGTACATGCCAAGCAGGCGCGTTGTTGGCGGTTGACCCGAAAATTTCGAAATCCTCGCTCATGCCTAGTCCCCAAGTGTTGTTGCTGAAGAGACCTATTGGCTCGACGGTTCCGTTATCCGTATCCATGCGGAATACACCTTGTCCAAATTCTCCCTGTGTCGACTTCTCGACCTCCGAGTAGCCGACGGCTCCCCAGATCTTATTGTCGAAACCGTAGCGCAGGTTAGAGGGACCGGCATGAGTATCTCGAATTCCCCAGTAATCGTTTATTGGATACTTGACGTCGGCCTTGTCGTCGCCGTTCGTATCTTTGAGAAACAGGAAATGAGGCGCTTGGGCCACGATCCATCCGCCGTCCACGGGCGTCAAACTAGTCGGGATATTCAGTCCTTCCGCGAACACGGTGAAAGTATCTGCTCGCCCGTCGCCGTCCTTATCTTCGCAGATGAGGATTCGGTCGTTACCCTCTTGGTTCGGGTCGACGTTATTAGGGTAGTCCACAGATTCCGCAACAAAGAGGCGTCCCTTTTCGTCCCATGCGAAAGCAATCGGGTTCACGATGTCTGGCTCTGCCACGAACAATTTCATTTCGAAGCCGTCCGCAACGAGACTTAGCTTCTCGGATTCTTCAGGAGAAAAGGCGCTCGCGAGCTGGGGAGCTGGGCTTTTTTTCAGGTAGTTTGGAATCGTATCCGCAGCCTCGTATTTCATCTCTGGCATGCTCGCTACCAATCGCCGATTCGCCTCGCTTTTCTCCTCGCCGACGCTCCAGAGAATCCCGCGAATCAGCAGGTCGTGAAACGCTTCCTGTCCCCAAGTGTTCATATCGTGGCCGTAAGCGGTGTAGAACACGCGGCCTTTACCGTGAGTTCGAGTCCAGGTCCATGGCTCGTCCTCCCGCAACATCAGCACTTCCCGTTGGTCCTCGTTGTGGTCGGCGTGCACATAAGTTTCGTCCTTGGTGACGAAGCCTTCGTACCCCTGCAAAATGGGGTGTGTCTCTCTACCCTCTGGTATCGTTGTAGAAAACTCCTCGTAGCCGTGGCTGCGGAAACGCGCTCCGACAAGGTCGACGAACTCCTGCGAATGTCCGAAGCAGGCGCTCGCGCAATGAACAGGTAGGAACCCGCCGCCGTTCGCCACGAATTCGAGCAAGGCCGCTTCTTGATCGTCACTGATGGTATTGTAATTCGCATACAGCATCAGAGCGTCGGTTGCCGCCAAGTCCTCCGGGTTGAGCACATCCAGTGTCTCCACATAACGCATACGAATTTTCTCGTCTCCGAGAGAGCGGTTGAAGACGGGAGCGAATACGTGCGACAGGTGGTAACCGCTACCTTCGCGTTGACCGTGCCCTATGAACAGGAGGTCGATAACGCCATCGTCATCGTTTTCCTGGGCCGCAACGGATGGGCCCGCCGTAAAGATTGCTGCGATTGCGGCCACCACAGCCAGTCGGTGGATAAAGGATTGTTTCATCTGCGAGTTACAGGATTTTCAAGAAAGAAGCGGGTACGCGTCTCGCGTGAGCGAGACGCCTTTGGTTTAGTCCAGCGAGAGCGTAAAATCTGGCATTCTCATCAGCTCGCCGCCTTTCATGGCTGACTCGTGGGCGAGGATGCCCACACAACTGATGTTGGCAGATTCCACCGCATTTGGATACGGATTGGACTTGTCGAGGACCGCTCCGATGAAGTTGTCAACGAGATGCGGGTGCGACCCTCCGTGCCCAGCCCCTTGCGTGAAGGAGAGGTGTTGGTGCTCGTCGGCATCGTAAACGCCGCGCCCCGTGAAATGCTGGATCTCATTCGGCAGGAGATGGGCGTAGTCCGGTACCTTCACCCGCTCTGGGATTTCGGGCTCTGGTTTGCCGAGGGTGTGCAATACAGGGTCTTCACCCTCGATCAACGGCCATTCGTAAGACTTCTTGGAGCCGTATACGTCGAAGCTCTCGCGATATTGACGGGCCGTCTCGAAAAGCGAGCGATAGATGCGAGCGGCCACATCGCTATCCTTCATCTGGATGTGGCAAGACTCGATCGCGAACGGTGACCCATAGACGTTAGCCTGCGCGTCGTCGATCTTTCCGGAACCGACGCACGAAACGCTCTCTGCCAGCTTGCGTTGCAATCCGAGCACGGGTCCTACGCAGTGCGTGGCGTAGTGCATCGGTGGAAGGCCGTCCCAGTACCCTGGCCAACCAGCCATGTCTTGCTGGTGGCTTGCCTGTAGAAATTGGATACGACCCAACTCGCCCTTGTCGTACATCTCTTTCACAAAGAGGTACTCGCGGCTATAGACAACAGTCTCCATCATCATGTAGATAAGACCGGTCTCTTTCGTCAGTTCTACGATTCGTTTGCAGTCTTCGACAGTTGTCGCCATCGGCACCGTACAGGCGACGTGCTTGCCGGCTTCCAGCGCCTTGATGGATTGCGGGCCATGATCAGGAATCGGCGTATTGATGTGCACGGCGTCAACTTCCGGGTCAGCCAGCACGTCTTCGAACGAAGTGTAGCGCTTTGCGATTCCGAACTGGTCGCCAGTCGCATTGAGCTTATCCTCGTTGCGTTGACAGATGGCGTACATTTCAGCCCGTGGGTGGGCTTGGTAGATGGGAATGAATTCGGCTCCAAATCCGAGCCCTATGATTGCAACTTTCATCGTATTCACTTTTTGGGGTTAACCTAGGTCGCCCTTATCTGTCAGGCAGACCAACTCTTTAAAAACTGTAGACCTCTTTTCGCGAACTCGTCTTGGCTCGGCGCGAAGCGTTTCCAGATGCAGACGGCTTCCGCTAAGCTGGAGGTATCGGGCGAAAAACTCTCGATCGATACTGCTGCATCATAGCCGATGCGACGAAGCCCTTCTCGTAAGCCCGTCCAATCGCTATTTCCATCGCCTGGAACGCCGCGGTGGCTATCCGAGACCTGCAGGTGGAGCAGACGTTTTCCTGCTCGCTCGACTGCTTTGCAAAAATCGACTTCCTCGATGTTCATGTGGAAGCTGTCCAGCGAAAGGCCGATGGCCGGATGATCGATTTCGTCAAGCATTCGCAAGGCATCAGCCGCAGTGTTTACCATGTCTGATTCGAAGCGGTTCAGCGGTTCGATACCGAGGCGGACTCCGGCTTCAGCGGCGAAACCCGCCATGCGACGCAAGCCTGCGACGGAGCGGGACCATTCCGCTTGTCTTTCGACTTCTGTGGGCAAACGAGTTTTGGCGACGGGGGCGTAAAGCGGGCCCACCACGAGCGAGCTTCCCCATGTCACTGCTAGCTTGATACACGCCTGCAAGTAGGTTTCGGCAGCTTGAACCTTGATGGGATCGGAACTAGAAATGTCTCGGTCTCCCACGACCGCTGCGCAAACGATCGCCTGAAGACCTGTTTCTTTCAGTGCTGCGGCGATTTTTTCCGGATCAATCGCTTCCGGGTCTTCCACGGGAATCTCAACGCAGTCGAAGCCGAGCTCCGCGATCTTATAGAGCAACGAAACATCGCTGCCGTCGAAAGGTGAGGTCCAAAGCCAAGTGCTCGCTCCAAATTTCATGAAAGGGTAATGGGGTTGAAGGGCTGGGGTCAGCACGTAGCCCGACCCACAACTGTAGTCTAGCGCACCGAAGGAAATACAGCTTGTATCGACTGGCTTAAAAATTGTACTTTTTCGCCATGCTGGAAGTGAAATCTTGGTTTTCGAACATCGATCCCACCGTATCGCTTAACCAGGTTTTCGAGCACCTCCCGGGCATCATGTATTTCGTCAAGGACCGCGAATCCCGCATTCTGATGGGCAATCGCGAATTCGCTCAACGCTGCGGACTGTCCGGGGCCGAGGACCTGCACGGGCAGAGCGATATGGATATCTTTCCCGCCTACATGGCTCGGAAATTTCGAGCCGACGACTTGGAGGTCCTGCGCAGCGGAAAACCCTTATTGAACCTAGTGGAGCTTTTCCCATCGCGCGAGCGCCTTCCCGAGTGGTTCATCACTCAGAAGTTTCCCATGCGTGACGTGAAGGGGAAAACGGTTGGGATTTGCGGTATCGTGCAAAGCTACGAGAGGATTCTGGATCACTCCAACGATGTAATCTTCACCCTCGTAGAATACATTCGCAGCCACTACTCGGAACCGATTTCAATTCCGGAGCTTGCCAAGCGGATTGGGCTTTCGCAGCGACAGCTCGAGCGACGTTTCCAGGAGACTTTTCGAACAACTCCGAGGCAATATATCGTGCGCTTGCGCGTCCTGATCGCCAGCGACCGATTGCTCAACAGTGATACTCCTATTACCGACATCGCGATTGAGTCGGGTTTTTACGATCACAGCAGCTTCATCCGCCACTTTCGCTCAATATTCGAGACGACTCCACTGGTTTATCGGAAGCATCGGCATCTCTCGAAAACGTGAGGCACGCTGAAGTATATTGCGTCCAAGCAATAAATGAAAAAGCGTCGCTCCGAATGGCAGCGACGCTTTTGCGTGAAAGAAACTGAAGATGGAGCAGAAACTGCTCTCGAAAACTTACTTAGCTTCGAGGAAGTCGTTTACTTCCAGCCAGTAGATGAAGGAGCCGAACCACTTGTTGCTGGTGCGGTCGGGGTTGCCGAGTCCGAATCCGTGCCCACCATTCTGATACAGGTGGAATTCGACGGGAACGCCAGCTTTGTGCCATGACTCTATTACGCCGAATTGACCGCGGAAAAGGAAGTCGTCGGTAGCGATGGCGGCGAACATTGGTGGCGCGTCTTCGGGAACTTCTTGCGGTCCCATTCCGCCGTAGATTGGACCGATGAAGGCGAGCTTCATCTTTTCGGAATTTAGCGTACAGTGCATGGTCAGACCAGCACCAGCCGAAAAGCCGATCATGCCAATGCGGTCCGTGTCGACGCCCCATTCTTCGGCTCGCTCGATGATCATGTCGTAGGCTGCTTCGGCGTCTTCGAGTTGATTTGATAGATCCCACTGCGGGCGTGGGGGATTGTCGCCGCTGCCGGCCGAAGAGAATGTGCGGTTCATGCTGCGCTCCAAATCCTCGATGGTCGCTCCGGTTGGGCGTAGTCGGTATTTGAGTACGAATGCGGCGATACCTTGTTCGTTGAGGGCCTCGGCGATTTCCCAGCCTTCGTTGCCCATAGATAACCAGCGGAAACCTCCGCCGGGGGCTACGATTACTGCGGCTCCATTCGCTTTTTCAGGATCAGGCAGGAACGGAGTCAGTGTCGCTTCGGAGATATTGCGAGCCATGGGATCTCCCCATTGGCGGAACCAGCTCTCTGGATTTTCCTGACCTTCGACGCCTCCGGTGTTGAGGGGAATGGCGTTAGGCTCGTCCGGGCGATCGAGGGGATAGATTTTTCCGTCTTGGGCGATGGCTGTCGCAGAGACTGCAAGCGTCAGCGTGAAAATAGCTGATTTGGTTAGATTGAGTACGGTATTGGGTAGTGTCATTGTTTTGCGATAGGGTTGAATTATTTTTAGTAAATTACAGCGCGTTGCAGTCTGTAGGAATTTTGGATACAGCTATTCAAGATGTGCCTAATCGATGGCTATTTCCTTTTTGATTGCGAGGGTGTCGCCTAGGTCGTCGATTTCGAAGAAGCGTGCTCGCTCGACTTTGCGGTTGGGTTGGTGGATGACCATGACGAGGCGTCCGTCGAAGGTGTTGAATAGCATTGGGTGTCCTCCATCGTCGGACCAGAGCGGATCGGGGAGCTGTTCCCAAGGTCCGAAAACGCTGCCACTTTGCGATCGGGCAATCCCAACGGCATACTTGGTCGGGCCATAACTGGACCAGAGCATGAGCAACGTTCCGTCTTTGGTGTAGTGGAGCCAGTTTCCGTCGCTCACGTAAGCGTGGTATCGCTTTCCTTGATACAGTTCGCCTATATCCCCGCGGCAGCGAACCCAAGGCGCTTCCGATGCATGGAAGAGGAGCTTTGGATTCCCGACGGGACGGGAGAGGTCTTCGCTGAGTTGTACGATGTCGAAACTGCCGTCTGTGATCTGGGCCCACTCGTGGCAGAAAACCATGTAGGGAACGCCGTCCTCAACCCAGAGGCTGCCGTCCAGGGCCATCCAGTCGTGGGGAGTTTGTGGGCCGTTCTCGAAAGGTTCAAAAGGACCGAGCGGAGAGTCGGCCACGAGGATCTCTGTGCCGCGCCGCACGTTTTGCGGACGGCCTGGCGGGGTGGGAAGGGTCTCCTTGGAGGTGACGGTGGTGAACAGGTAGTAGCGACCTTTGTACTCATGCACTTCCGGGGCCCAGACTGTTTCGCGTCCCCAGTGGTCCTCGGGAATTTCCCAGACTGGAACGGGGTCTTCCCAGTTTTTCAGATCCTTGCTGCGGAAAACCATCACAGCCTTACGCTCGATGTTGCCATCGAAAATACCGGAAGTGGTGGTGCCGTAGATGTAGTAGGTTTTCGAGGACGGGTCAGGCAGCACAAAGGGATCGCGGATGCGAATATCAGATCGGTCGGTTGTTTCGGCGAGGCTCATCGTAGCGAACGCAATCGTCTGGATAATAAAAAGTGGGGTGCGGCGTAAGGTTTGGAACACGGAAAGAGAGAGAATGGTGGGGAATAAGGGGTAAAGGGCTTTGTTACTGCTTTCTCCAGAGGTTGGGCAGGAAGTCCTCGTGTAAAAGGGCCCGCCATGTTGCCCAGTCGTGGGCGGTGTATCCAGCGACAGAATACTCGTACTCGATGTCGTGAGCCTTGAGGGAGTCGATGAGGGCTTGGACGCGTTCGTTCCAGCGGCCTTCCGCTTCCATTTTCCCTTGGCCGATGAATAGGTAGTCGACTTTCTGGTTGGCCATAGGGTCGTTCAGGAAGTCGGCGAGGACTTCCTCGGCATCCGTCATGCCCGCGCTGAGGATTCCAAAGGAGCCGAATAGATCGAGTGAGTTGAGCCCGACTAGCATGGCGTGTCGACCGCCCATCGAAAGACCGGAGAGGGCGCGTCCGCTCGGATTGGGGATGGTGGAGTAGTTGGCGTCAATTAGTGGGATTACTTGTTCGCGCAGTTCGCGTTCGAGGATGTCGAAGCTGAGTTGGCGGTGCTGGGGATGGTTGCGGTGGATGACTTGGTTGTTTGGAATCACCATTATCATAGGCTCGGCTTTTCCTTCCGCGTAAAGGTTGTCCAAAATGAAGTTGGCCCGCCCGTCGTGTATCCAGTTATGGGGGAGTTCGCCGCTGCCACCCATGAGGTAGAGGACGGGGTATTGAATAGATGAGTCGTATCCAGGAGGCGTATACACGTAGAGATCGCGTTCGCCTTGGGTAACGTCCGAGTGGTAAATGTGCCTAGTGATGGCACCGTGAGGGACGTTCTTGGCATCGTAGTAAGCCGGACCGTCGCCGTGCACGACCACTTGGCTGTAGGGCGGCATGCCGGTGAAGGATGCTATGGTATTGGATGGGTCAGCGACCTGGACGCCATCGACCTGCACGAGGTATGCGTAGATGTCGGGACGGACGGGCCCTACGGTCAGTGTCCAAATGCCGTTTTCACCTTTTTCGAACGGCAGGGTATCGTTCCAGTTTCGGCCGAATGCGGCGAGGATGGCTCCGTTGAGGGCGACCGTTTCTGCTTTCGGAGCTTTGACGCGGAAGGTGACGGTTCGGTCGTCGTGGACCTCGGGCGAATTGAGCGGGGCGCTGAAGGGCGTTAGGTTTTCCGTGTTTTCTTGAGGATTCCAGTCGAGGTTTACGTTGGCCTGTTGGGCGTGGCAAGTGGCACAGGCCAATAGGGCGAAGGCGGCGAAGATGGGGTAAGGGCGCATGATTAGTATTGGATATTTGGTTACTGTACCAATAGTGGTAAAATCGTGTCGGCGTAACGGGTGCCCAGCATTTTGTAGCCTTCGGGAGAGAAGTGGAGGTCGTCTACCGTGTCCGGGCATCCAGCGGAAGAAACGATGTGAGCGGTGGGAATGGTTTCGGGAAGGGTGCGGATGATCTCGTTCATGCTGGCGCACTTTCCGTATTGGTCGGCTGCAACGACCTCGCCTGCGATCAGAGGAACGTCTTCGGGCTTGAGGCCAAGATCGTTGAGGAGGTTCAGGTATACGGTCTTCACCTTGTGGGGCCACTCCTTATCGCCGGTGTTGGATTCGCCCTGATGCATGAGTATGCCCTTTATGACGCCGTCCCTTTGAGCGAGCTTGCCCATCTCGACTAGGCGAGCGTAGGGATCCTTGTCGTAGGCGCTGGAAATGTTGTGTAGCCAGTCGGGAGCATCGGCGAGGTAGGCCGCGCGCGCGGCTTCGTCGAAGAGTTCGATCTTGGTGCCGCCGACGGCGACGTTGATGACGCCGACTTTTTTGTTTTCAGGTAGGGCCTCGACGAGAGCCCGGCCAAAGTAGTCGGCTGGGCTGAGGCCTGCGGAGGGGCGACTTAGCGGAGGGGTCGCGGTGTACCAGCTGCCTTTTGCCCGTCCCAGCTCTGGGAAGTCTACGGCAGCGAGGACCTGGAAACGTGGGTCGACAGGACCTTTTTCCGATTCCGGAATGCCTGGGAATCCCTCCATATTCGATTGGCCGAAGCAGAGGAATATGTAAAAGTCTTCGTCCTGCGCATGCATTTCAGCGATAGTGGCGCAGGTCAGAAGGCTAAAAATCGAGAGTAGGTACTTCATAATATCGATCTTTTTGACAAAGCATTAGCTTTTGTGTATCCAAAAGTAATATACGTGATTCGGTATCAGGTTTTGGGGGCGTTTCGAAATGGAAACGAGATGTTGAATCTTGAGTTCCGTTTTTGTTGGAGTGTTGCAGATGAGAACGATGCGGAAGGCACAATGATGTTCGCTGCTTGGGAATGGGTACGTGCGAGTCGGAATTTCCTCATCGTGAACATTAGTTCATCCTTGGAACGCTTAGAAGTAAACGCTGCAGGCATCTCTATAAATAGAATATGCCGAATGGGGCTGTTGGCTATATCCAAGGTTATAGATTTTATTTACTAAACCAAATGGGGCTTTATTTGTCTACTGTTGAAGCAGGTCCTCCAGCCTCGTGTTTTCCTTTTCGTTCAATGCCGGTTTTCGAGGGGCGGTTTTTCAATATTCCGAATGGCTGGCTATTGTTTGCCTTTCATTCGATAGCGGGTGCGGGTCGCGATGAATCGCTTGTTGGCCCACTGATGCAAAAGGGCATCTTGTAGAACCTGTATTCGCACGTTGACTTTAATCATGTCGGTTCGCATGGGCCCCAAAGGCGAGAGCGTGGTCGAATTTAGGACTCCAATGGGAGGATTTGGCCGGTGCCCCTCTGGGAGGAGTGCGAGATGACTGAATTCGCGAGTTTTTGATGGGATAGTTCGCTGCTCGGTCAAGACTTGGAACGGTTTGAGTTTGGCGAGGGGGACAATTCAGTTGCGAAGCGATTTTCGATGTCCTTCAATCTGTCTTGCTTAAGCATGACACGCACTGATTCGATCGCTCTCGTAACAATTGCCTTACTATCGTCTAGCGCGGTATCTGGACAAAAGGCGTTTTCCAAGCTTATCGAAAAAACGGAATTCTCCGTGCCCTCCGAATCTAGGGCCTCGACCCTTTTTACCAAGTTGGACCCGAACGATACGGGGCTTGTGGTCGACAACGCCTATGATGATCCAGAGATGTGGGGAACTCGCTATCGGGAGTACATGGGCGGCAGCATGGGTTCGGGAATCGCGGCGGGCGACTACGATGGTGACGGGAAGCTCGACCTTTACGTGTCGACGAAGACGAAGCCAGGCCGCCTTTTCCGTAATCTGGGCGACTGGAGGTTCGAGGATGTAACTGAAGAGGCTGGGCTAGCTGAGGAGTCTGGGGTGATGAGTTGGTTGAGGAACGCGGTTTCTTCGGACGACGAGGTCGTTTGGCGTCAAGGGGCGGTGTTCGCGGATATCGACAATGATGGAGACAAGGACCTCTACGTCTGTCGAAATGGAGCCCCGAATCTACTCTATGTAAATCAAGGAGACGGTACCTTTGAGGAGGAGGGCGAAAAACGCGGTCTGGGATTGTCTGATGGCAGCGTTTTAGGGGCCTTTGCCGATTACGATCGAGATGGATGGCTGGATGTGCTCGTGCTCACAAACCAAATGGATGGGACCGAGTCGAATGGTCGCTTGGACCGCCTCTACCGCAACACAGGGGGCGGGCTATTTGTGGAGACTACAAAGGAGGCGGGAGTCTCTGGAGATACCTTCGGCCACGCTGTCATTTGGTTCGACTACAATGAGGACCTTTGGCCTGATTTCTACATCGCCAACGACTATGCAGGTCCCGACTATTTGTATCGGAATAACGGAGACGGTAGCTTTACCAACGTTGTCGACCAAGTGGCCCCACATACCTCGTACTCGACGATGGGTCTGGACACGGCTGATGTGGACAACAATGGGCATATCGACATCTTCCTCGGCGACATGGCGGCGACCTCGCGTGAGACAGAGATGCGTCGCAAGCCAGCAGCGTCAAAGGAGGATTTGCTTAGAATGGGAGGCGGCATTCATGTGGCTCCTCAGTATACGCGGAACTCACTCTTGCTCAACATGGGTACGGATTCCTTTTGGGAAGCGGCTTGTTGGGCGGAACTGGACGCGACGGATTGGACATGGTCGGTTCGTTTCGAGGATTTCGACAATGACGGTTGGATGGATCTTCACGTGACCAATGGCATGGTCCGGGAGGCGAACAACAGCGATCTGTTGGCCCGTATGATGCAAGCGCGTTCCATGCCGCAGCGGATCGCCGTTATGAATCGCTCGCCACGTTTGGAGGAATCGAACTTAGCCTTTCGCAGTTTAGCTGGAGGGCGTTTCGAAGATGTAACCAAGAATTGGGGACTTGAGGACGTCGGGGTGAGTTTCGGAGCGGCGATGGGCGATTTTGATAGGGATGGGGACATGGATATTGTGTACCTAAACCACGGAGGAGGTCTCAGCGTTTACCGGAATGACGTTGCGGGGGGGAATCGCATACAGGTTCGCCTGCGCGGGGGCGAGTCGAACCGGGATGCATTGGGTGCGCTTGTAAAGGTCGAAACGAGGTCGGGGGTACAGGTGAGGGATTTAGCTTCGGCCCGTGGCTATTCCTCAGGCAGCGAATTGGTGACTCATTTCGGTCTTGGCTCGGAATCTGAGATTGAACGACTTACGGTCCAATGGCCATTGGGGGGAGCCCAGGTCTTTGAGAAGCTTGATGCGAACTTTGCTTATCTAATCGAGGAAGAGGGGGCAGCGCGCGATGGACCAGTAAAGGTTCAGGGAGAGCCGCTTTTTGTTCCTCGGGCCGAGGATTATGGCTTGAAGTTCGTGGACGAGTCGGGACTTGCGATATCCGACCAAGAGCAGTTCCTGCTTCCGTTTCGCACCGATCGACATGGTCCTGCTTTGGCAGTGGGGGATGTCGACGGCAATGGACGGGAGGATGTCTATGTGGGCGCCACGACTGGTTCCGCTGCTCGATTGTTATTGTCTAAGGACGGTGGATACGAGCAGGTCGCCGTCTCGGGTTTGGGTGCTTCTGCGGTCGAGGACGGGCCGGTCATGCTTTTCGATGCCAACGGAGATGGAGCTGAGGATCTGCTGGTGACAAAGGCGAGCGCTAAATCGGAGCTATGGCCGCAGGGTTTTGAGCCTTTGATCTATTCCAACGATGGCAAAGGAAAATTCTCAAAGACGAACTGGTTGCCTCGTCTCTCTATCAACGTGGGAGCGGCGGCGCTAGGCGACGTAGATGGCGATGGCGATTTGGATCTCTTTCTGGGAGCCCGTTCGATTCCCGGCGAGTATCCGGCTAGTCCGCGTAGTTTCTTGTTGTTGAGGCAGGGGGGACGCTTTGTTGTAAGCGAGGTCGCCGGGTTGGATGATATTGGTTTGGTTAAGAGTGCCTTGTTTCGCGATATCGACATGGATGGCCGTCCGGACCTGATCGCAGCTTTGGAGTGGGATACGGTCCGCTACTTCCGTAACGCGGGCGGCGGTGTCTTTGAAGACAGGACGGAGGCTGCTGGTTTCGATAGTGGCCTTCGCGGCTGGTGGAATGGCTTGGCGAGCGGCGATTTCAATGGAGATGGCCGACTTGACTTCGCAGTCGGTAACCTAGGATTGAATACGACCTATGAAGCTTCTCGGGAAGCTCCGGCGAGCTTGTACTACGGACCCTTCGGCGCTAGCAACCAGAGAGTGATCGCGGAAGCGGTGTACGAAGATGGGACGCTGTATCCGCTGAGGGCTCGTGGAGATATAGGCAGTCGGCTCGGACATGCCCTCCGACGCTTTCCGCGGAGTGATGACTATGCGAAAGCCACTTTGGAAGAAGTCTTCGGAGTTCGTGCTTTGGATGCAGCTGAAGTTTTCGAAGCTGACAGTTTTCTTTCGGGCGTGTTTCTTAGCCAAGAAGGTGGGCGCTATGAATTTTCCCCTTTTCCGCCGAGGGCCCAGATCGGGCCGATTTTGGGATTGCTGGCCGAGGACTTCGATGGGGATGGTTATTTGGATGTGTTTGCCAGCCAAAATACGGACGTAGCGACGCCTAGCTTCCATGGGGGAGCGGGTCTGTTCCTAGCCGGTAAAGGCGACGGACGTTTTGAAGTCTTAGAGCCGAGTCGCTCAGGAGTGTCGATACAGGGGAACGGGCGAGCGGCTGTGGTTTTGGATGCTGCGGGAGATGGCAAGCCGGGAGTTTTTTCGACGCGGCATCGTGGCGAAAGCGTCTATCTTGAAAATAAGAGTAACGCGGCGAATTGGCTGGCTATTCATCTGACGGGTTCCGCAACAAACCCAAACGCAGTGGGTGCGCAACTAATGTTTGTCTACGAAGATGGATACGAGCGAATTCAAGAAGTAGGTTCGGGCGGGGGCTGGATGTCACAAGGATCGGCGCTTCTTTGGGTGGCTCATTCGAAGGAGCGCAGGCTTGCGAGGGTTGCTGTACGATGGACGGATGGGCAAGTAAGCGAATTGAGCGAGATCCCTGAAAATGGCCTTTGGGAAATCGTGAAGTAGTGGATAGCCTACTGCTGAAACTCAGCTTGCTGTTGCTTCGGAAGTAGGCTTATGGCATAGGCTTTGACTTCTGGATCGGGAAAGTCGGCCTTGAGTGCCTTTGAGAGAAGGAGCAGGTTCGTTAGGGAGCCGGTTGGAAGGCGTCGAACGCGATCTGTAGTGATTTCCTCGAGACAGATCCCTAGCTGCGTTTTCGTTTCGGGAATACGCTTAGCGTTGGCGAGAACTATAGAGGCGCTCACGCGGAAATTCCAAGGGAGGTAGAAGTCGGTTCCGGCATTGATGGATCCAATGATTTTGTCAGCGGCGAGTTTTAAGCCTTGAGGGTCGCCGCGAGCTATAGCGAGTTGTGCTGTGGCTATGTGGGTAACGAGTTCATCGGGAAAATTGTTGGCGAGCGCTTCTTGGGCCATGACGGCGAGTTGGCGGCGACCAGTATCCAAAAAGTACTCAAAGAGACTGGCGATAGCGCTGGAGTTGTCCTGTACTTCGCCCACACGGTAGATGGTAACCCATTCGTTTTCGAAGCCTGGCACAACTGGAAGCTGGAAGGCTACGGGATAGAGCCAGCGTGGGGCGAGCCAGCGGTTCAGCAGCGCTATGAAGGAGTTTTCGGGATGCTCGGTGCCGAGACGAGCGTACTCTTCAAGGAAGGTGTCCCAAGAGGGGTGGACGATGAAGCTGACCTCGCGTCCTTCTGAAAGCGCGTGCGCTTCGTCTGCGGTCGAGGCGGCGGAAAGCCGGACTGCGGTGGAAAAACCTTCAACGTTTTCTGGATACGGTGTACCGAGACCGCGAAGGCCTCCATAGTACGAAAGCGTAGCGCTCACGGTGGGCGGAGCGAGAGCGACTTCTCCAGGCATGGCCCCTCGTCTGGCAAGCCATTGCGCGAGGTGGCGCTCGATGAGGCTTTCGAAATCCTTGGTTTCGACTAGGTTGTCCGATGCTTTCCCGATACCGGAGTAGGAGAGGGAGAGTCCGAGCAAGGCGGCGAATCCAATGGTCGAGCCTAGGCTCCACTTGAGGGCTTGGCTGACGTGTTTGCTCGTCAGGGCGGTTGTTGCAAGGAGGAGTGTGAGAGCGGCCACTTGATTCCACCAGCCGAGTCGCGAGAATGCGAATACAGCGGCGAGTAGGACGGGGCCGAGAATTATTAACAGCGCCCGGTTCTCGGCATTTGCGAGTTTCGTCGTGAACAGATGGAATGCAAGGGAGATTAGGGTGGCAAGCGGGAGCAAAGTGGCAATCAGCATGAGGCCGGTTCCGTCTTGTTTGATCCACTCAACGAAACCTGCTGCGTCTGGGCCAATGGGTAGACGCGTTAGTTTTATGGATACAGGATTCAAGCTCCATCCTTCCACGGAGGAGTTTACGCTGCTGATGTAGGCGAGGCCTGCTATTGGGAGCAAGCAAAGGACGGTTATGGTAACCTTGCGGCGAGTTGAGCCTTTATTTGGCATGGACAGAAAACGTAGTAGCTCTCCGGAGCCTAACCATGCTGCAGAGTAGAGCGGGTGGATAAAGTCGGACTGCCAGGACGCTTCGTCCGCGATAGCGGGAGCTCGATCTATGAGCCATGCCACGAGGGTGGTGGAAGCTCCTGCAAGTGCCCAGGCTCTCCATGGTAGCGGATCTGATTCTGCTTGGCGGGAGTTTAAGAAAGCGAGCAAGATGCCGGACAGGACTATTCCGATTAAGAGGGGCAAGGTCCCCGCAATGCCTATCCACATCCCGAGGCCGGCAAGCAGGCCGCTTGCGGTGAAGAGGCGCCGTCGCTTAGAAAGCGATGTGGGGGCGTTTGGGGGTAAGGGGGTTGGGACGGCGACCAGGAGGGTGGCTATGGCGCCGAGATGGCAAGCGATGAGAACGGAGGATTCGCCGGGCTGACCTGGGGCGAAGGCGGTACTCAAAGGGAAGAGGCTTACAAAGCCGGCTGCAAAAAAGCTCGCCGGCAATGTACCGAAATGGCGCTTGATGAACCAAGCGAGCAAAAGAAGAGTCGCTACTTGTAGGATGGGATCGGCCCAAAGTGCAGCTTTTTCGACCGATACGCCTGTCGGATTCCCGGTGAGGAGGCTGTTCAGGAACGCTATGCTCCCGAGATACCACCGGTAAAGCGAGGAGGTTCGAACGCTTCGTCCGTCTGGGGCATTGTCGTAGTCGACGTGACGAAGTAGTAGCGTGTCTTCTTCGAAGAGCTGCTGGACCTGCATGATCCATTGAATGCTGTTCGTGTTTTTTTCGGGAACGACGAGTTTACGGAAGCCGTTTTCGTATCCAGTGGGTGAAGACGCGTCGATTGCAATTTCGTCTCCTCCGGCAAGATTTGAAACGTGGTCTATCTGCTTGATGCGGGAGGAGTGAGCGAAAAGCAGCAGTAGCGAGGACGCCGCTAAGGCGAGTAGCCAGCCTTTGGAGCTCAGGAATGTTGTTTGTGTCTTTGGGGCTTGAGTCACGAGTTATGGGTCTTGTCGGTGGAGGAAATTAACTGCCGGACGCACGAGAGGTGCAAGAGCGCAGTGAAAGCGACAATGGTTGATGGGGATCAGTCGTTTGTGCGGTTGAGGTAGATTTGGCTTGTTCCTTCGGACGGGGTGGCGATCAGGTCGATGTCGCCATCTTTGTCGACGTCTTGAGCGTTTAGACGCCAGTTGGTACCGGGAAGAACGAGGCCGCTCTCGGAAGGGGAGAGGCTGTTGAAGTGGCCCGTTCCGTCACCGAGCAGAATGACACCGAGACCTCCGTCGTGGTAGCCAATGACGGGATCCACGTCGTGTTCGTTTTGGGCGGCGGCAATGTCGAGATGTCCGTCGCCGTTGAAGTCGGCGATGGCTACGTGGGTGATGGGGGCGATTTGGGCGAGTCCGGTGAAGGGGAAGAAGGTGAGTTCACCTTCGGGGCTTGAGATAAGCGCCCCACTGCGCAGTTCGGTGATTTCAAGGCGGGAGGCTTTGGAGATTGCGCTTGGGCCGAGGATTTCTTCGAGCGTGGCTGCGGCGAAAGCGTTGGCACTGGGAAATTTTCGTTCGAGCGGCGGGATGAGCTCGATGAGGTCCTTTCTCGAGCGGAAGGGGAGGAGTCGTCCGTTTTCGACGTAGGCTTCGATGCGTTGCGTCTCTCGGGGATTGGCGAAGCGGCCTTCCAGAATAACGAAGGGGGCCTCGGGGCTGGCTTGGTAGCGTGTATTCAAACCGAGGTTACCGATGACGTAGTCGGGGGTCCCGTCGTTGTTGAGGTCGGCTTGGACTGAGATGAAGTCTGGGAAGAACTGTATTCCTTGGGGAACGAGGGGCGGTGCGATGGCTAGGGAGTCTTTTGTCTGGACTGGGGGCTGCAGGTTAGAGGCCAGTGATGTGGAATCTGCTTTCCTAAAGAGTTGTGGCGCTGGATCCGGGATGGTGGCGAGCGTACCGTTCTGCGACGAGTTGTCTTCCGGGACGGTGTATTTGCGATTCGCCTTTAAATTGGTTAGGGTTTGCACATTCCCGCTGGGCCAGCGGATGGTGGCGGTTTGGATGGTTTCCTCTGACCCAAGGCCGAAGTGGAAGATGGGTTCGCTAGTGGAAAGGTAGCCGCGGGCATTGAGGTGTTTACGTATCTGTTTACCAGATACGGTTTGTATTTCGATGGAGGCTCCGATGGCGTAGCGGTTGGATTGCTTGCCTTGGAGGGCGAATACGACGCGGTTGTCTCGGCTGTCGTTGCGGTATAGGGTGAAGGGGGCGTCGTAGTTTGCGTAGATGAGGTCGAGGTCGCCGTCGCCGTCGAAATCTCCAGTGGCGGAGCCGAAGCTGACGCCAAGGTGGTCGAGTCCCCATTCTTGCTCGACGCGTTCGAAGCCTTGCCCTTGTTTATTGCGGAAGGCGAGGTTGCTCTCGGCCATGACGGGACTGCGTTTCATGACAGCACGCTGGGCTTGGCGGCTGACGGCGCCCATGACGCCTTTAAGGATATCGGCGTTGTGGTACTCTCGTATCATTCCGTTTGTGACGTGGAGATCGAGCCAGCCATCATTGTCGAAGTCTTCGAACCGTACTGACCAAGTCCAATCGCTGCGTGCGACGCCGAACAGCCAAGCGGCTTCGAGCATGCGGCTGGAGCGAGTGTTTAGGTAGAGTGCGTTGCGCATGCGTTGGGGCGCTGCTTCGGGGGGGCGGTTTGCGAGTTCACGGGCTCGGGAGATGGCCATGCCACGGTGGTCGGTTTCATGCGATGTTGGGGCCATGTCGCCGACGAAGAGGTCAATCAGGCCGTCATTGTTGATGTCTCCGATGTCGGCACCCATAGAATAGTATGGGGTGAGAGGGAGGACCGATTCGAGAACATCGGTAAAGGTTCCGTCGCCATTGTTTTGATACAGGCGATCGGGAACGGAAAAGTCGTTGGAGACGTAGATGTCTGGCCAGCCGTCTTCGTTGTAGTCCCACCAAGCGACGGAGTGGCCGGAGGTGGAGCCAGAGATGCCAGCGGATTGGGTGACTTCCTCGAAGGTTCCGTCGCCCTTGTTGCGGAAGAGCCGGTCAGGTCTCCCGTCGGGCTGTGAGATGACGTCTAGCATGTTGGTTTGCAGGTAGACGTCGAGCCATCCGTCTCGATCGAAGTCGCAGAAGGCGGCACTGCCGCTTGAGTCTTGAATGGCAAGCCCTCTTTGCTCTGCTTCTTCGTGGAAGGTGCCATCGCCTTGGTTAATGTAAAGGCGGTTGGGCGCATTGAAAGAGGTGACGTAGAGATCGAGCCATCCGTCGTTGTCCACATCAACGAAAGCTGTGCCTTGATCCCAGGGCAGGTCTTGGTCCGAGCCGCTGCCAAAGAGGCCTCTCAGTCTACCTGACCAACTGTCGTCTTGAAGACTCAGTCCGGCAGACTCGGTCAGGTCTTCGAATTTAAAGTCACCAAGGTTTCGATACAGTCGTGAGCCTCCAGTCTTAGCCGCTAGAAATAGATCGGGTAGTCCATCTTTGTCGTAGTCGGCTACGGCGACTCCGGTGCCAATGGTTCCAAAAACCATTTCCTGGTAGCGTTCTCCCCACATGCGGGGGTCGTTGTAGCTGTTGACGAGATCGATTCCGGAATGGGTGGAGGGGATTTCGGAGAATAGGGTCTGAGAGCTGGTGGGGTTGGGGGAGGAATAGGGAACAAGGGGTGCTGAATCGACTTGGGATCTGCCGACAAGGTTGGGCGTCGTCGTAGCTAGGCCTAGGGCGAGCAAAGCGAAGCTTCCTTTATAATAAAAGCGCATGGCTAGTTGGAGGAGGTGCCTTCGGATTGGTTGCGAAAGACGAGTGGTTCTAGGCCTTCTCGCTGTACGATGAAGTCGGTTTTTCCGTCTTGGTTCAGGTCTTCGATATGGATGGACAGGGCGTGACCGTCTATGATGATGCCACTTGACTGAGGATCTATTGCACGGAAGGTGCCATCACCATTTCCTAGGAGAAGTTGGCCCAGTCCTCCGTCGTAGCGTGAAATATGAGCGGGGACTTGGTAGTCGTTTTGGGCGGCTAGGAGGTCGAGATGACCATCGCCATCGATATCGGCTACTCCGAAGTCTTGGATAGGAGCGATTTGGGCTATGAAGGGGAAGGGGATGAAGCGCTGGGAGCCGTCTGCTTGGCTGATCAGGACGCCACTGCGGAGTTCTGTTATTTCGGTGCGGATTGCCTGGGCGAGGGCTGCAGGTGGGAGAATTTCTTCGATGGTGGAAGCGGCGTACTTATTGGTCGAGGGGATTCGTCGTTGGAGGGGTGGGATCGCTGCGATGAGTTCCTTTCGCGAGGCGAAGGGGAGTAGGCGACCGTCTTGGTAGTAGGCTTCGACTTGTTGGTTTTGGCTACGTCCCCCGAAGTTACCTTTGAAGAAGACGATGGAGTTTTCGGGGGTGGCTTGGTAGTGTGTATTTAAACCTTGGTTACCGATGGCGTAGTCGGGGATACCATCGCCGTTGAAATCGGCTTTAACAGCGCAATTCCAGAGCGTGGATTCGAGAAAGGGTAGATCCGGTTTGGGCTGGTTTTTTGGCGACGGGGATTGTGCTGGAGCTGCTTCCTTTGCAAAAATCGGTGCTGTTCTCTTGTTCTTGACCAAATCGTTGCTGGACGATTCGGAGCTCGAGGATTCCTGGATGAGGTACCGCTGGTTAACGGGAAGGTCCTCTAGAATTTGGGTTGTTCCGCTTGGCCAGTTTATGGTGGCGCTCAGTATTGTGGTATCTTCGCCAAGGCCGAAATGGAGGGCGGGTTCGCTGCTAGAAAGGTAGCCGCGGGCTAGGACGAGCTGGCGTAGTTGCTTTCCGGATTTTGTTTGAATCTCGATGGTGGCGCCGACGCCGTAGCGATTGGAAGCGGAGCCTCGGAGATCGAAAATGACGCGATTTCCTGTTTGGCTGTCGTTGCGGAGGATCGTGGGAGGGGCGTCGAGGTTGCTGTATACGAGATCGAGATCGCCATCGTTGTCGAAATCGGCGAAGGCGGTGCCGAAACTGACGCCGACTTCTCCAAGGCCCCAGTCTTTCTCGACGCGTTTGAAGCCTTGGCCTTCTTGGTTGCGGTAGGCGAGGTTAGCCTCGTTCATGACTGGGCTGGATTTCATGACTGCGAGGCGTGCTTTGGGATGAACAGTGCGGTAGATTCTTTGGCGTAGGTCGTCGTTTTGGTATTCGCGGGACATGCCGTTGGTGACATGAAGATCGAGCCAACCATCGTTGTCTAAGTCGACGAAGCGAGTTGACCAGGTCCAGTCGGTGCGGGCTATGCCGTAGAGCCAGGCTCCCTCTTGCATGCGTCCTGTTCCATTATTCAAATACAGAGCGTTGTACATGTACTGGGGAGCGGTGCCAGGTGTAATGTTTTCTTCGCGCATGGAGTAGCGGGTAACAGCCATGCCACGGTGGTCCATCTCATGGGTGGTGGGGGCCATGTCGGCGACGAAGAAGTCAATGTGCCCGTCATTGTCGATATCCCCGAGGTCGGCGCCCATTGAGGAGAAGGGTTGGTGGGGGACGACTTGATCTAGTACGTTTGTGAATGTGCCGTCGCCATTGTTGCGATACAAGGTGTCGGGCGTGGCGAAATCGTTCGCGATGTAGAGGTCGGGCCAATTATCTTCGTTGTAGTCCCACCAAGTGGCGGAGTGGCCTAAGGTCAGCCCAGATATTCCGGCAGCGTCGGTGATGTCTGTGAATTTACCGTATCCGATGTTGCGATACAAACGGTCTCGATTGCCTTCAGGGCTTGTGGTTGAGTCTAGGAGATTGGTCTGCACGTAGACATCGAGCCAGCCATCTCTGTCGAAGTCGGCAAAGCAAGCCATGCCGCTAGCACTGTTGAGAGCGAGTCCATTGGCATTCTCGGCTTCTTTAAAGGTGCCGTCGCCTTGGTTGATGAAGAGTTGATTGGGGGCATTGGAACGGCATAAGTACAGGTCTAAATCTCCGTCGTTGTCGATATCGGCGAATGCGGCGCCTTGTTTCCAGATTTCGACGGAGCTTTCATCCTCAACCGAGCCAAACCAGCTAAGGAGTCCGTTTTCGGCTTTGGGGGCGAGGCCGGCTTTTTCGGTGGTGTCTTCGAATTTCCAGTTGCCGAGGTTGCGAAATAGCTTGGAGCGACCGGTCTTGTTCACGATGAAGAGGTCGGGCTTTCCGTCGTTATCGTAGTCTCCGACGGTGATGCCGGTACCGATTGCTCCGAGCGCGAATTCTTGGTAGCGTTCGCCCCACATGCGAGGGTCAGCGTACTCGTTGTTGGCGCGAATACCTGTTTCTTCTGGGCTGAGGCGGGTGAAAAGGGTTGTGCTGCTTTTAGCGCTGGGCGGCGCGAGAGGAATGGACTGTGGGGTGGAGTTGAGGTAGCTAGCGCCAGCGATGTATAGGGTGGTTACTGTTGTGATCGCTAGTACGCGCATATCTAAGTAATCGAGAAGTGAATACGAGAAGCTGCCGGTTAGCCTAGAGCGAATCAAGCTTTGTTCGTGGGGCAAAACAAGGATCAAAAAATAGAACAGCTGGGATCTTGCATTATGATTGGGCCGTTCGTTCAGGCAAGAAAAACGCCCCCGGAAAATCCGGGGGCGCGCAAAGACGACCAATTAATATCAATTGGTCAGAACGAGAATGTATTCCTAATCGACCAGGTTTCCGACGGCGCTATACGATAGCCCGCCGGCGTGCCATCCGGTTGGGTCGTTATCGGTATCAGGCCATCCCCCTCAAAGGCGTTTCTAACGTTTAGCTGTATTCGCCAATCGAGATTGTCATTTAACTCCCTGCCGTATCCGACCCAGAGGTCCAGATTCGTCTCGGAAGGTCCCATGTAGGGGTTCGCTAGATCGTAGCCGAGTTTTCCATCCGAATCGATTACGGGAGTATATCCAATGATTACCGAATCTTGGTAGCGAAGGCCACCACCTACGCTTAGACCGGCGAATTTACCATCGGTGAAGTCGTAGTTGGTGATCAAGTTGGCGCGCCATTCGCGAAGTTCCGGGACGTTTGTGCCTTCCTGAAGCTTGCGCGAAGTCCACTCGGAACCGATTTCTCGATTCCACTGGAATAGGGTCGTTTCGTTACCGGCACCACCCCACCAGACGCGGATGTCGCCTGCCGCAGTATTGTTGAGGGCGTTCTCGTAACCAGCGATGAACTCGTTCAGTGCAGCGCCACCGATATTATTGCGAACTGCCGTGGTTTTGGCGGCATTGACCATGATGTTCCAGTTTTCGGTGGGACGCATCGTGAACTCCATTTCGTAGCCCTGCGAGGTGCTGTCCTCGGTGACCGCTAGGTTTTGCGGAGTTGTGGATGAGATGCGTGTCGCATCCGTGGTTCTAAACGGGCTGTTCAGATCGATTTTCCACGCTTCGTAGAAACGTGGGTCGATCGAAGCCTGCCAAGAACGCCATGCGGCGATCGCATTGGCTTCGCGGGCTGCGGCATCCGCGGCTGTCTCTCCAGGAGCGAGGCCGTAGTTGTACAGTGAACCTCTTCCGCCGTCAACGGGGTCACCGTTGATGTCATTCCCTTGTCCATCGTTCCAAATGTCGACGTTCGGAAGGAGAAGGTCCTCCGAGAAGTTAGGCGGAATAGGGGAACCGGCGGGTCGGTTTTTGGCGATGTGGCTGATAACGTGTGACTGGTTGTCGATGGACATGTCGTATTCAAACTGGTTGGCCCAGTTGCCGCCCCAGTCCTGGGATTGCCCTACGAATCCGATATTGCTGAGAGCTGTGCTCGTACCGTTGGTAACGTTGGTCGTGAACTTGTTGAGCTTGAAGGAGTAGCGGCCATCTTTGCTTTGCACGAGTATGCCCTTGTCCCAAGTTTCGCCGGCAGGGGCGGAGATGGATTCGCCGTAGGCATCGACGCGAGCCGACTCAGGCTGGAAGTTCGACGAGTTGTTGTAGAACAAGCTCACGCTGAATGGCAGGTTGTCCACGAGGTCGCTGACGAAAGGCAGCTGGTCTAGGTGCGTAACGATGCTGTAGCTGTGAGATTGCACCTCGAGTTGGTTCTCTCTGGCGCCTTCGAGCGTGTAGTAGGAAGGGTCAAAGTCCAAGTATCCGAATCCGCCGCCGTCGAGATGATCATTGGTGTCCTGGCTGAAAGATCGAGAGGTCACCGTGTCCTTGCGCCATCCGTAGGTTCCGACGATGGAATCGTTGATGAGGTGCCCCTGCCAGATCAGCGCTTGGGATTCCACTTCACTGCTCTCGAGGGCAGCCCGAGTGGTCAGTCTTTCGCGGTTCGCTGCCGAGTCTTCTGACGCAGTCAAGGTGTACGGATAGTCGCGCCAGCCCACGTAGTTCAGCGGGTTCTCCGCTTGGGTGCTTAGGCGACGATCTGGCCACAGGGTCTCTGCGTCTGGATCGGAAGGGTCATAATCTGGATACTCCAGTTCGGGTGGCAGATACGCATTGTTGATCCACTCCGCTGCTGGATCGACACCTGGATAATTGCCCCAAGTTGAGTCGAAAACTCTCGTTATCGAATTCCGTGGCAGGTTAACTTTCTGGGTGATGCCTGGAATGTTTGCCCCGACGGCGCTGGAAGCGTCCTTTAGCGAACCACCTAAGTAGACCACGGTGCTGGGAGCGAGATCGCCACTGCTGAAGCTGTTGACATTGGCGAAATTCATGAAGTCGATATACCCTTGGTCTTCGATCGCGTACTGTTGCCAGTTCCGGTTTTCACGGTCGAGCGAGTCTTCGCTGTAAAGGCCAGTGATTGTCCCGCTACCGAGTATGTTGGTGAACCAGTTGCCGTCCCCTTTGTCGAAGTCGTACTTGACGAAAGGAGTGACGCGGATGCTCTCGCGCAAGCTCTCGTAGGAGTTGTTTCCGAACTGGCCTTTATCAGAGACGAATGGACGTCCAACGTTCGGATTTGGCGTGCCGTTGTCGAAAGGTATTTCACCGGGATCCCAGCCGTCTGTGTTGCCGTCGGGGAACACTCCCATCATATCGATGTAGAGAGCCTGCTGACTTCCGGTGAGGAGTGACAGCTGACCGTTGTCGTAGTCCTGCTTGTTGTACGACAGGTCGAAACCAACCATGTCGCTCAAGTAGGTCTGGGAGAAGCTCATGGTCAAGGAGTTGAAGTTTTGCCACTCCTCCTTGTTTGGACCGTCGATCAGGTTGTTGTAGAAGTCAAAGATGGAAGGATCGGTAATGCTGTTGTTCTTGTAGACGCCAAACTCGCCGAAGGGCAGGCCTGCGTTTTTGGCGAAGTCCGACTCGGTTGCGATTCCCATCGAACGGTTGAAGTCGAAGCCGCCGATTCCTCCATCGATGTTACCATCTGGCCCAATACCGCGAGATCCTTGGATTTCCTGTTGCCAGATTTGAGGTGATCCGCCGTCTACCGCAAAGTAGTTGATGGGACCGCCAAAAGCATCAGCGAAGCTGCCGAGGCGAGGATTGTAGTCGGGATTGAAGGCACCAGAATACGGACCGCCATTAACGCCCGGGCGGCCTTGGCCGTGGTTCGGAAACTGGACGTTGTCCTGCTGCAACTGGTGGGCATTAAACGTTTGCCTATTGAGAGCTTGGTAAACCCGAGTGTCGCCTTTGCTGACAGCTATCAGCTCTCCGTCGGGACCGATGATGTTTCCGTTGGAAATGTAGGAACCATTATAGGTGCCGGTATCGAACCAAGGGGTGATGCGGTCGATAGGGGGCAGGGTTCTAGGGTTGTTGCTTTCAACCTTCCCGTCTTCAAAGTTCGCTTTGAAGGTGGTCCTGACGCCCTCGCCGTTGAGGAAGGCAGGATCCCAGCGCAAGGCCGCGTAGATACGTTTGTCTAGGCTGTATGCGGGTTTTTGTTGATATTTTTCGTCATTGTTCAGGACGGAAAATCGCACCGCCAGCTCGTCCTCTATAAGGACTTTGTTGATGTCGAAGGCCAGCCGAATGCTGTTGTGCTGATCGAACCGTACTTCGACTTCTCCTTCGTCCTCGTAGGCAGCGCTTTTCAAGCCGACGTTTACGAGGCCGGCTGGGCTTCCCTGTCCGAACAGGATGGAGTTAGGCCCGCGCTGCAGTTCCACACGTTCGACATTGTATCCATCCCAAGGAATGTCGGAAGTGAAGAAGTCTCGCGTATTGTCGGCGGCGGTGAGGCCGCGCACGCGCGTGTTTTGGTTCGGGTTGATGAAGTTGGACGATTCGTCGAGCAATGCTCCATCGCCTGTACCAGCGAAGGTACCTTGCGTGCCTCCGACTTCGGTTCCCGTGGTGTATTGCAGCAGGGATTTGTTATCGGTCGCTCCAGTGTCTTCGAGGAATTGCGTCGTGACAACGGATATGGCGTTACCGACATCGCGCAGTTTGGTGTTCAGACGATTACCAGCCAGCGTATCCACCGCTTGATAACCTTCTCTATCATTGGCCGTGACTTCAAACGGCGAGAGTTCGAAGACTTCTTCTTCCTCGCCGTCTGCGTCCTGACCGACCATTGGCAGAGTGAGCAAGGTGCTCGCAAACGCCATGATCGTGCATGATCTTAGGTTTTGTTTTTTCATAGGTTATAGTTGATTATGAACAGGAAATCATGGCGTCGCGGAAGGCGGCTGTACTCAGCGCTCAAATCGTAGGCTATGGCAGGGGTCGCTTTCCTTTTTCGAGGCATGTAGCTTGGCCACGGAGCCTGGGGGCGGAGCCAGATTGAGCGAGTGTTGGAAATTTGCAGTTTCTAGTGGCGGGCTAGCCGGAGCGCATTGTTGGGCGACAGGGAGCCGTTCGAGGATGTTGCGGAGGGGGGGGCACTGAAACAGCCCGTCGTGGGCCGGTTGGACTCTGGGTATCTTAACAACCAGGATGCATTGGCTTCCGCTAGCTTTCGAGCCGAGTCCTCGGCACGACATTATCTAACAAAGGCGGGTGCAATTCGTGACGGATTGCCAATTGTAAAGTGTAAACCAGTACAGGTTCTCGAATAATGGTGGGAGGGTATGGGGGTAGGGGGTATGTTCTAGTTGGAATTGCAGCCTTGGAGACGAGCAGTGTTAAGCTGCTATAGTGTAGGGGGAAGGGGCAATCAGTGGGTAGCTTTATCAATAAAACTGATTGGTCTTATTAATATATGTGAGGTTGTTCAAATACCTGCCCTCGTCAAACCGGACTCGGTAATATTAGTTACTCTGTCCGTCTGCCTATAGAGCAGGCTGTCATCTGCGGTGGCACTGTTGATTGATTTCTGTAGGAAGATTCCAAGTGGTTGTAGGATAGTGAGTTGCTGTGAGGGTTGAGAGGTTGGGCACGGCTTGTTATCGAGGGTATTTGATGTCGTTCTATACCCTAAGTCATATAGGATATATCGATAAACCATATAGAATTGTTTATCGTCAGCATGATGCAGCTGACTCAAGACCTCGTTTCTGCGCTTAAATAGATCCCGTCGGCTCGTTTTATTCTGTTGAATTCGCTTCGATAAATCAGGTCACTCAGGTTATGCGATTGCGTTATCTCTTTGGAGATTGGAGACGCCAGGATGGGACGGTTGTGAGAGTTAAGCTTTTAGGCCGGAGTAGGATAGATGGTTGAGTTGACTGGAGATCTCAGGACTCGTTGAGCTTACGCTTTTGCTGTTCAACGGCACAGCCGTATCAGTCGAGGCTGCCGTGAGCGAAGTTGATGGGCTTGTCGAATAAGAGGTTGAGGCACGCCTTAGTCGTCTAAGGAGTCATCTTATCCTGTTTCGACCCGTGACTGCTCCGCTCTCTTTCAACGAAGGATTCGCGAGTGGCAGCCATTTTCCAATTTACAGCGCTTCGCCGAGCACCTGTCCTTAGCGTATTATGAAAACGACCCTTACCCTGCTTTCACTGACACTATTGGCGCCGTTCCTATTCGCGGGGAGCGATAAGGCCCATGAACATGGGCATGGAAGCTTCAAAAACAAGATTGGGCTTCAACTGTGGAGCCTTCGAGACTTGACCAAGGAAGACCCAGAGGTGGCGTTGGACCTAGTAAAGGCTTGGGGGATCGAGCAGGTGGAGGCAGCGGGGCTCTATGGGTGGACTCCTGAGGAGTACCGCGAAGAAATCGAAAAGCGCGGCCTCAAGTTGCGCTCGGCCCACGTCCAGTACGGGGCGATGAAGGAAGATCCGAAGAAAGTGGTAGCTGAAATGAAGGCTCTCGGCGTCGAGGCGGTCTTCATTCCATGGATACGGCAGGGCGATACCTTTGACATCGAGCAGTTGAACACTGCGGTGGCGCATTTTAACAAGTGGGGGGCAATGTTCGCGGAAGAGGGGATCCGTTTCGGTTACCATCCTCACGGCTATGAGTTTGCTCCCGGCGAACTGGAAGGGGAGACCCTCCTCGATTCCATGTTTCGGAAGACTGATCCCGAGACCGTCTGGTTCGAAATGGATGTCTTCTGGGTGGTGCACGGCGGGGGAGATCCCGTCGGACTCTTGCACAAGTACAAGGACCGCTGGATTGCCACCCATATCAAGGATATCAGGAAAGGAGCCCCGATCGGAAAACCGACCGGCGGCGCGCCTGCCACGGACAAAGTGGCGGTTGGCACCGGCCAGATCGACTGGGAGGCTGTCATCAGCACGGCACTCGAGTACGGGGTAGACCTTCATTTCATCGAGGACGAGGGCGTCCGGCCTCATGTCGACATCCCTCTCAGCCTGGCCTACCTCAAAAGCTTGGATGTGGACTAGGTCGCAGTCTCTAGCCTATTGGCCAACCACAGTTGGCCCGACAAGGGCAGCCACCCACTATTTCGAAGACCTCTTGGCGGGGTAGTTTGCCCTGCTCCACTACCCTGGTTTTGGCTTTGAGGTTAGGGGGATTTGGGCTTCGGCTGAACTGTGGGGTGGCCGCAGAGGACGGTTAAGTGTTCTTGTCGGGATTTGTATCCATTTACTGGTACAGATTCGACGCTCATTGCGTGACTGGCGAAGTGGGGGAGGAAGTCGTCGCCAGATATCTATCTTTCTTGCCAGCGGGCTTTCCTGAAGGGTGGTTGTGGGAGTGAGTTCCACGGTACCTTGGTCGTTCGAGCAGCGGTGATTTTTTGAGATGGCTCTGCCTTGGTCCTGTTGGTGAGCGAGCACAAAAAAACGCCGCCCGGTAGTGGACAGCGCTTTAAGAAAGTGGTGCGGGTAGACGGAATCGAACCGACGCAACCAGTTTGGAAGACTGGAGTTCTACCACTAAACTATACCCGCTTAATTAGTAGGGTGGGGGTTAGATCAAAAACGGTGGGGGGTGGTCAAGCGTTTTGTTGAATTGTGTCAAATTGGGTTCGGCAGTAGGGCGAATTGCTGGGATGCGACGACGCAAAGCGCCTTTGTTTGACTTTTTTCTAATTTTTTTGGGCGAGGCGCCGCCGAATGGCCTTCAGTTTGTACTGACGGTTTGGAGACGATTGGCTGGGTGACCGTGAAACCTGACGCCTTGAGGCTTATTGCTGCGGTCAGTTGGGCGCTGCGGGGCGGAATCAAGGATTCTTGGCGAGATGGGGAGTGGTATGAGGGTATCCCAGTAAGGGCAAACGAGCTAAAAATGGGATGTTTCACTCACGGTTTTGCGCAGTTGTTACACGTATGTGTCCAAATTTTACGTACTACCACTTATCGAATTTGAGCAGCGGGCCCAATAGATTTTAGGCGGAAAAGTGATATCCTGTTCTCGGGTTTAGGATTCCGATCGAACGCGTCTCCTCGGAGACGGCTAGGGTAACAGCAGGCTATATTCGATCGGGAGCTTTTGCTCACATACAAGAGTTGGATTCCTGGGCCGGCGATCTTAGATCGTCGGCCTTCTTGTTTCTCGGGGTGGCTGCTTTGGATTTGCGGATCGTCCCTCCATCTCGGAGTTCTGTCCGCTGGGACAGCGGACGCTACGCCTGTGGGGAGGCTTGCCATGTGCGTCGGGCTCGCGCAGGTGTTTGTTTCCTGGATCTTGTTTCGTGAGACTCGCTGCCAAAATCGCTTTTTCAATTCTGACCCTGACTGCCTTGGGCTTTTGCGTGGCTTTCATCTTGGAGGCGATTCGGCAGGAAGCTCGCCCGGCGGCGACGGTGGCAGAGGTGAAGGCTGGCAAGGAGGCACCGCAGCTACCTGAGGTGGCGAGGTCGGTGGAGAAGGCGAACTGGCAAAGCTTGTTGGCTCGAGAGGCGGGCAACGAAATCGCTTTTGCGGACAAGGTCTTGCGGGAAAACGAGCGACAGGGCGCTTTGATGCTGGAGGTGGCTTTGCGGGACTTCTCGGGACCTCAGCTCGAGCAGCACTTTGCGGAGTTGATGGCTCGGGATTTGGACGACCATCGGGCTCTTGGCTATGCGGGAAGAGTTTTGCAGGAAATTGCCCAACGGTCCCCGGATCTGGGGGTGGCTTTGCTCAGCGCCATGACTCCGGCGGAGCGTGCGGCCTTGGTTCCTTCGGTGGCTAGGGGCTGGACGATGGCGGACCCGCAGGGGGCGTTTGCTTGGATCGAGTCGGCTTGGGTGGCGCCGGACGGCGGCTACATTGATCGGGGCTTGCAGAACGATCTTTATGGGAGGGCGATGGACGTTTTGGTGGGGGAACTGCGGGACTACGAGCAAGCGGCGGAGGTATTGGCTGGCTTGGCGGATCCGGACTTGAAGGCTGAGCTGACGGAGCTGGTGGCCCATCGGATCGTGCGGGATGGACCCGAGAACGCATTGGATCGTTTGGCGGAGCTGGAGACCGGAGTCTTTGACGTTTCGGTGATGGATGCGGTGGCGGAGCAATGGGCCGCTCGCGACGGCGAAGGAGCCGCTCAGTGGGTCTTGGCAAATGAGCAGGAAATGTCGCTGGCGGGGGTGCGCAGCATTGCCAAGCATCTGACCTTGGGCGCGGAGGACGAGGAGCTGCACGGCTTTCACGAGGGCTTGGGGGAACCGGGCAAGCGTGATTCGGTGGCGTCCGAAGTCTCTCGCCTGAAGGCGCGCCGCGAGCCGGTGGTATCGGCTCAATGGGCAAGGGCTATCGAGGATCCGTCTACGCGGCAGCGGGCGGTTTTGGACGCGCTCTACGAGATCGGGTACGAGGACATTGGCAGCTCGCTGGGCTACATTGACTACGTCTACCTGCCGGAGGACGAGGGGCGGGCTCCGGTGGTGTTTTCGACTTTGAAGGACTGGCTTGCAGTGGATGTGGAGGCGGTTGCGGGCTACTTGGGTTCGGGGCGGGCGAACTTGTCGGCGAGCTTGAGCGAGGAGTTGCTCTCGGAGATGGCGTTGTTGCCGCAGGGGTAGCGGGGGGTGGTGAATTTTCGATGGGGAAGCGCGAAGGGGGTACGGAGTCGCCCGCGGAGCGGTCGACCCACCATGGGTGGTTCTCGCTTGCGTGGGGTGGAGGCTTTCGCCTTCTTGGCGGACGAGCATGAGAAACGTGATCTGCATGAAGTGGGGGACCCGCTATGGTCCTGAGTACGTGAACCGTCTTAAGTCGATGGTGAAGCGGCATTTGTCGTACGAGCATCGCTTCGTGTGCTTCACGGATCGTCCGGAGGGGATCGATGCGGACGTGGAGGTATTTCCTTTGCCGGAGATGAAGTTGCCGGCGGGCGCTCCTGAGCGCGGCTGGAACAAGTTGAGCATGTTTCCGGAGAAGCTGGAAGATCTGGAGGGGGACACGCTTTTCTTGGATTTGGACGTGGTGATTCTCGACAGCATCGACCCGTTTTTCGAGGAAGAGGGCGAGTTCTTGATCATCAACGACTGGAAGTATCCGCGTCGTGTGACGGGCAACTCTTCCGTGTTCCGCTTTCGTCCGGGGGCGCATCCCTACGTGCTCGACTACTTCCTTAACAATTTGGAGGACGTGCGGGCCCGTTTCCGCAACGAGCAGGCTTACCTGAGCGACGCGATTCACCAGCGTGGCAAGTTGAAGTACTGGCCGGCGGAGTGGTGCGTGAGCTACAAGTACCATTGCTTGCCGACGGCCCCGCTCAACTATTTCATCAAGCCGAAGTATCCGGCGGGCACGCGCATCGCGATTTTCCACGGCAACCCGAAGCTGCAGGAAGCTCTGGAAGGAACGAGCTTCTGGGTGCGTCGCTACTCGCGTCCGGCCAAGTGGGTGGAAGAGAATTGGCGGTAGCGGGAGGGGGCGCCAAGTTCCAGATCTCAATTGTTCATTGTGGGAAGCGACCTTGCGTCGCGATCATTCCATTTGAAATCGCGGCGCAAGGCCGCTTCCCACTTCCTTTGTGAGTAAGTTCTGGAAGTTTCGGCTTAACATCGGCTGAGCGGCCTCCAAGAGTGCGGGTCTATGTACGAAATGGTCGGATCCGTAAAAGTTATCGAAGAAACGCAGACGTTTTCCAGCGGCTTCAGCAAGCGCGAGTTTGTCATCACTACTGAGGACAAGTTTCCGCAAGACGTGAAGTTCGAGGCGACGAAGGAAAAAATCGAGCAGGTGGACAAGCTCAAGGTGGGCGATCATGTGAAGGTCAGCTTCAATATCCGAGGCAACGAGTACAAGGGCCGCTACTACGTGAACCTGCAGGCTTGGAAGATCGAGAACGCGGGCGGTCAAGTTTCGCCAGCTCTCGACGCAGCGGGCTCGGAAGGATCGTCCGGCGGCGGTAACCTCGACGATCTCGAGGAATCCCCTTTCTAGGCGGGAGAGTCGCACCTTAACTTTTATCCGTCTGATGGATACATCAGGTATTAGCGTCAAGACGGTTTCAGGAAGCGAGGTTGGGCCTTACGTGCCGGACCTCGCTTTGTTGCGTATGGAGGTCTTTCGGGAGTACCCTTATCTCTACGAAGGCAGCCTGGACTATGAGTCGGAGTACTTGCTGTCCTACGCTGAGTCGCAGCGAAGCGTATTCGCGCTGGCTTTCGATGGGGACAAGGTGGTGGGCGTTTCGACGGGCTTGCCGCTGGCGGATGCGGACGGCGAATTTGCGGAGCCGTTCTTGAAAAGTGGATACGCGATCGAGCAAGTGTTCTATTTTGGCGAGTCGGTTTTGCGACGAGGGTATCGCGGCCTGGGGATTGGCTCGCGATTTATGAAGGAGCGGGAGCGGCATGCTCGCGCTTTGGGGGGATTCGACTACTGCGCTTTTTGCGCGGTGCGTCGGGCGGAGGACGATCCGAGGCGCCCGCCGGACTATGCGGATTTGTCGGCCTTTTGGAAAAAGTACGGCTTCGTGGAGCAGCCGGATCTGGAAGCGAGCTTCTCCTGGAAGGAGATCGGCGAGTCTGAGGAGAGTTCGAAGCCAATGCGCTTTTGGTTGAAGCGAATCGGCGGGTAGAGGGAAAGGGCTATTGACGCCCGCGGAGCGGCCGTCCCACCGGGTTTGCTCAGAAGGGGGCGTCGCGTCCTGCAGTGCTATCCTTTTTGTCGTACTCAGGCGTTCCAGCTGGTTTCGTTCAGCATTGTGGCCCAATTGGGGGGAGAGTAGCAGACGTAGGCCCAGGCAACGCGGTCGGCGCCGTCGGCGGTTTTTACCCAGATCAAGCGGCGTTGGTAGGCGCTTTTGACGCCGGGGATGAAGTTTTCCCAGGCATCCATTTTCTTGAGGACGTCGGCTTCCAGCGGAAACTCGAACAGCTGCCCTTCGATCCAATTGCCTTCCAGTTGGGGAGGCGAGTCGCTCGCTTCTGCTTGCAAGGCTTTGGCCCAATCCGCTACGAGGTCCTTGCTGGCGTCTAGCAAGGCGAGTTCCGGCTCGATCTGCAGAATGGGATACCCTTCCCGCAGGCGCCAGAGAGTGCCGCAAGCCTTGGCCGAGACGATGGAGAGTGGAGGAAGGCAGTGTTGAGCGTGCTCGGGCTGGTCGCTTTTCAGGGTGCCGTACGTGAAAAGGTATTGGGAACTCATGGAGGGGTGTCGTTTTGGAATTGTTGCTACCTAGGCAATGTTGATGGTTTTTGCGCTTTTGCCACGTCCTTATGGGAATATCCTTCAAGAAACTTGTTCCTTAGTGCAAATTGACGATTGCTGCGTTGTCTATGTGGGGCGAGCTAGCCGCTGAGGTCTCGCCTCCCCTCACTCCCTTCGTTTGATACGCCATGAATTTTGTTCGCCTCTCGCTCCCGACCTCGCTGCGGGTCATTGCCTTCGGAGCTTACTTGCAAATCGCTTGGGTGAAGCCGACGCGAGCGGAGGACCATTTGTCCGTCAAATGGCAGGACTATCAGGAGGATGACGGACGGGTGCGGGTATTATCGAAGTATGTGGGCGGCGAGAAGGCCATCACGCAGAGCCTCGCCCTGCGCCTGCATGGGGTGCATGACACCATTTCCGGGGCGACCCCGACGGGTTCCAATGGCAGGAACGGGGACGAAACGGTTCTTTCCGAGATCACGGATGTACGGGAAGCGGGGGTTGTCGATCTCGATTGGACCAACGGTATCCACAAAACCTCCTTCCAGTTTTCCCACAGCAAGGAAAGCGATTTCCTCTCCAAGGGTTACGCGATCTACAACACCTCCGAGTACAACAAGCGCAACACTGGGCTCAGTTATGGGCTTTCCTACATCGACGACGAGATCGAGCCGAGTTTCTTCTCGGAGGCCCGCGAAAAAGAGAGCCTCGACGCTTATGTGGGCATCAGCCAAGTGCTCGATCCCAACACGGTGGCCAGTCTGAACTTCACCTACAGCGAGTTCGATGGGTATTTGTCGGATCCCTACAAGTCGATCGCCGCGAATTTGGAAGTCTTGCCCGGATTCTTTCTCTTTCAAGAAACGTCGGAGCATCGGCCGGACGAGCGGCTGCGCCGCATCTGGTTCGCCAACGTGAAACGGTTTTTTCCGGGACTACGGGCGAGCGTCGACTTTGACTATCGTTTCTTCAGCGACTCTTGGGGAATCGAAAGCCACACTTTCGATTTCGAATGGTATCAGAAAATCGGTGACGCATTCACGCTGCGCCCCAGTTATCGTTACTACTCCCAGGGAGCGGCTGACTTTTATTATACGGATTTGAACGGAACCGGTATCAATCCTCTCGATACGGAGTTCGGGAGGGGCCCGTTTTATTCTGCGGACTACCGTCTGGCCAAGATGGAGACGGAAACCTTTGGGCTGAAGGCGATTTACAAGTTATCGGAAGCCGTTTCCCTAGACGCGAGCTGGGAGCGCTACGAGATGAAGGGACGCGACGGCAATACCTCGGACGAGGCTTTCCCGAGCGCGGATATTTTAACCCTTGGAGGAAGCTGGTGGTTTTAGCGAGCGACCAGGCGTACCGAAAGTGTATCGATAGCCGCCTTTCTTTCGACGAGGGGCGGCGGCTCTATCGTTTGCAGTTCCAAGCCTTGGGGACGGCGTGTTCGGTCTTGTTCGCCCTAGAAGATCGTCCTAGGGCGATTGCCTTCTCCGACGCAGCGGTTGAATGGGTCGGCGTTTTCGAGGGCAAGTATTCTCGGTTTTTGGATACGAGCTTGCTTTCGGAGGTGAATCGCAAGGCGGGCGAAGATTGGGTGCAGGTCGATGAGGATTTCGAGCATCTGCTAGCCCTGTGCGACGACTTGAATTTCATGACCCACGGGCAACTCGATCCGTCGGGAATGCCTTTGATCGGGTTGTGGGATTATCGCCGCAAACGATCGGAATTGCCCAGTCCGGAGGAAATTTCCGTAGCCAAGTCGTTGGTCGGTTGGCAGAAGGTGCAGCGGCGTCCGGGTGAAGTTTTCCTGCCCGAAAAGGGAATGTGCCTAGACTTCGGCGGATTTGGCAAGGAATACGCGGTGGACAAGGTGGCGGGCCTTGCGGTGGAGTACGGAATTGGAAATTGCTTGGTCGATTTTGGACAGGATATCCATGTTTTGGGTACGCCACCGGATTCGCCCGCGTGGCATATCGGACTGGAAGATCCGACTCGTCCGGGAACGACCTGGACCGGACTGGCCCTGCTGCAAGGAGGCGGGGTTGCGACCTCGGGCGACTACCATCGAAATTTCGTGCTCGGGGGAAAGCGCTATGGTCACATCATCGATCTTTCCACGGGCTATCCGGTTGCGAACGGCCTTTTGGCTGTTTCGGTGGTGGCTCGCTCCTGCTTGGAGGCGGGAGTGCTTTCTACGGCTGCGTTTGTGGCGGGGCCGGAAAGGGGAGCGGAACTGATGGAAGCGAACTTTGGAGCCGAGGCCTGTTTCGTCTCGGAACACTCGAACTATCAAACATCACGATTTTATGAATACGTTGTACAGTCTTAGACTTTTGGGAGCGTTCTTTTTCTCCTCGTTCATTGCTGCGGCAGCTTGCTTCGCTGCTTGGGAGAAGGGGCAGCAGTTGCCGGACCTGGCAGATTTCGATTTGCAGGGAGAGATTCCCGAGCTGGAGGGAAAGGTAAGCTATGTGGACTTTTGGGCGTCCTGGTGTGCGCCTTGCAAGGCCTCGTTTCCGGAGATGGAGCGTTTGTATCAGGAAAACAAAGACGCTGGCTTCCAAGTAATAGCGGTGAGCGTGGACTCCAGCGAGAAGGCGATGCAGCGGTTTCTGGATCGCGCCGGGCCAAGCTTTTCGGTCGTATGGGATCATAAGCAATCGCTGGTAGCTGACGCGGAAGTGGAGGTCATGCCGACTTCCTTTTTGGTAGATGCCAAAGGGGTGATCCGCTCGGTGCACTATGGCTGGCGAGGAGAGGAAACGGCGAAAAAGCTGGAGAGCGAGATCGCCGATCTCTTGCGGGAGGTGGAGCGATGAAAAAGGGTCAAGCGGGGGCTGTCCGGGTGTTCGTGCTTGTTGGCGTGTCTTTGGGAGCGCTGCTCATGTCAGGCTGCCAGTCGGTGGAAGCGTGGCAAAAAGGTAACTTGGCCGAGTATGGCATGCGTTCCGACCGCGACGAGTTGGAGGGCGTCATGACGGCCCACGTGACCTTTTCCCGGGAGGCGTCCACGGGGGGAGAGGGAGTCGGCGGTGGCGGCTGCGGCTGCAACTAGTCGTCGATAGGGTGCAGCTCTCGCAATGCGGACCGAGGGTACCGAGGCTGGGAGGCGAGACATTCACCGGTTCCCCCCATTTGGGGGCGCAGCGGAGGACGACAGCTCTGATATTCTGCGATTTTCCAGCATCTTCGCGAATCCGTATTTTTTCGTGAAGTGAGAGCTGGAGCTTGGGTGTTGTGCTACGTAAGGTTTTTATCGAATCGTTTTTTGGCGTGCCCGGAATCGTTTCGAACGAAACTGAACTGAGAGCATCAAAGATCGCGTAAATGGACCGTAAGTCAGAAGAGTTAGACCAGGCCTTGGAGCTGTGGCAGGATGTGGAGATCGAGCATCCCCGTCTCAACGCTCGCGTTTGGGCGCGGGTGGCGAACGAGGACCTCGAACCAGCCGCCTTGCCGAACTTCTTCCGTCTGGTGCAGTCTATTCTCAACCGCCCGGTCTACGCTGCCGCCTTCGTGGTGGCCTGCGTTTTAGGAGGCTTGCTTTTGGCGGAGCTTCGGGTGGCCCAGCAGCAGGTGGAGCGCGGCGAGCAGCTTGCGGAAAGCTACAAGCAGGTCATCGACCCGCTGATCAAGGACACTTACCTCTTCAAGTAGTCTCCGGCCATGTGGAAATCGATTTCAGTGATAGTGGTCGGCTTGGCCTGCGGGATTGTGGCGCACTTGAGTTACGTGAACGCTTTCGCGCCGGTTTGCCTTTCGGTGGACGCGGAGTGCGAGATGGAGTGGCTGCGGTCGGAGTTGGACTTGTCGGAAGAACAATTCGCTAGCATCACCCGCTTGCACGTGGACCGTGAGCGGGAGATCCGCATGCTGTCCCGCAAGGTGCGGGACTTGGAGCTTTTGCTGGCGGAGCTAGAGGCGGAACGAGTCACCAGCGGTTACGTCGACTACCTGGAAATTCGCAACTACATGGAAGCGAAGCGGAAGTTGGACGAGGCCTGCGTGAAGTCTACGAGCGACTTGATTGCCTCGGTGAGTGACGTGATGAACGTGGATCAGCGCAAACGCTACTTTTCCATCGTTCAAAACAGAATAAACTAGACCAACCCTCGTCCCAGAGGATAGCAATTCTAGGTATTTGCAACAATCCTCCGCCCCAATTCCCCCAATGGGAATCTAGCCCCTTTTTCTGATCCCCCTTAATGCCATCCGATAACGAGACTGACCTCGCGTTGCTTGAAGCGCTGCGCCGGGGGCGCGATACAGCGTTGAATGAGCTCATGGTCCGATGGCAGCGCCCGTTTCTCAGTTTCGCCTACCGTTACGTGCAGAGCGAGGAGGACGCGCGCGATTTGGTGGAGGAGCTATTTGTTCGGGTGTACAAGAACCGGGATCGCTTCAAGGAGGGAACCAAGTTTTCCGCTTGGGCCTTCACCTCGCTCTCGAACCTCTGCAAGAATTTCGAACGCTGGCGCCGGCGGCACCCGGCTTTTGGCAAAGACAGTTTGACGGATGACATGAGCAAGGCGGATCGCGATGTGCATCCGCTTGCCAATACGGGCGAAGGGGCGGCTCCTGACGAGGAGGCTTTGAGGCGGGAGCGCATCGAGATCGTGAAGGACGCGATCAACAAGCTGCCGCACGACCTGCGGGTCACCCTGCTGCTCTACCAGTACGAAGGTTTGAGCTACAAGGAGATCGGCGAAGTTGTGGGCTGCTCCGTCAAGGGGGTGGAGACGCGCCTCTACCGGGCTCGCAAGGCCCTCAAGGCAATCTTGTGCAGCAAGATCGGTCCCTCGGGCGACATTTGGGGAGAGGAAGAGTAGAAGACCTTCCGAAGCGAGGATCAGTGGGTATCGGCGGAAGCGAATGTTCCGTTGCGCAGGGAGAGCGTTTGGCGGACCATGGTATTGGTGCGGTTGCCGGCCGCGAGCGGCGGCTCGAATTTCCACTTCGACACGGTGTCGAGAAGGCTGCGTCCGAAGGCTAAGCTGCTACCGGCGACGATGCGCGGGCATCGAACGTGCCCTAGCTCGTCGATGTAGAATTCCACGGTGGCGATTCCGTCCACCTTCGCTGTCGGCTCGGTCATTTCGATCGGCAGCGGAATGGAGTCGAGCTCCTCGAACTGGGCCTTGGTGACGGGGCGTTCTTCGGTGCTGCTGCGGGTCACGTCGGCAGGTCCCGGCGCCTGGATGGTTTGCCAGGCGAGGCGGCGGTCGACTTGGAAGTTGAGGTCGATGCGCAGGGAGGAGGCGATGGGCGCGTCGTTGTAGGTCGCCGGGGAGAACGTCCATTCGGAAAGGGATTTCAGGGCGGACTTGGTGAAGGCGTTGCGGGTGCTTTCCAGGATGAAGGTATCTTGGATTTCCCCGTTCGCATCCACGGATACGACAAGTGAAACGGTGCCCTCTCTCACTCCGATGGCTCGCATGGTTCCGGGGAAGCGCACGTCCGTTTTCTCGACGATCTCGATGTCCTTGACTTTCGCCATCTCGCGGTCGGCGACCACGGTGGCGCCCGCTGCGAAACTGAGCGAGAGAGCGATGAGAAGCTTGGCGAGAAACGGTTTCATGAAAATGCTGAGGTTGAGCCAAACACCAGTGTGCTGGAGGGCACTTCAGGCGAGTTCGACGAGGCGTCGGCTTTCCCTAAACGGATACGTAGATTGACGCGCTTGATTGCGCAGACGTTCAGAGTCCGCCAAATAGGTCGTCCAAGCTGCGTTCCACCTTGATGGACACGGCCTGCTTTTCCCGTGCGGATTCAAGCAAGGCATCTACCATCTTGTGGAAGGCAAGGGCTTGCTTGCCGTTGGCTGCCGGGTCTTCGCCCGTTTCGACAGCTTGCAGGAATGACACGGCGAGCGCTCGAAGCTGGGAACTGGAGCAGGAGGAATTGGCGAAGTCGTAGGCTGTGCCCTCCGAGTCGCGTCGCTGGCCATTGGCGATGTCGATGGCTCCGCGGGTTGCTAGCATGCTCATCGTTTGAGCGCGTTCGCCAGCGGGGAGGGAAGCGTTGAGTTGGGCGGTTATTTGCAGGCAGGCTCCGTTCTTGAAGCGAACGAGGCCGCTCAGGCAGTCTTCCGCCGGGTGCTCGAGATCGCCGCCGTGCTTGTCGGAGAAGGCGCTGAAGCGAGATGCCATGGCTTCCATGGGATCGGGCGCTCCCATGGCGAACCAAACGGCGTCCAGCGTTTGGGCTCCAACCTCCAGCAGGGCTCCGCCGCCGAGGTCACGCTCCAGCCTCCAGGAATCGGAGGCATGCGGCCAATCCGCAATCTGGATACTGGCGAAGCCTTGCGTCGGCTCGCCGACTTCCCCCGCTTCGACCAGTGCTTGAGATATGGATACACGCGGGTCGAATCGAAGGGGATTAGCCCACATGAAAATCTTTCCGACGAGGCCAGCGGAGGTCACGATGTGCGAGACTTCGCTTCCCCTGACGCCCACGGGCGAGGCGCAAAGCACGTGCAGGCCGCGGTCGAGGGCGGCTCCCGCGTGACGCTCGTGCAAGTGCGTGGGACTGGCGACCAGTACCGCTTCGACTTCGACGCTTAGAAGCAGATCGTCAAGCGAGTCGAAGAGCGAGTCCTGGGCGACGCCGAGCTTGCCGGCTGCTTCCTCGCGGATGTGTTGATCGGGATCCGCGATAGCTGCGATCTCCGCGTTCTCTAGGTCGGCGAAACCGGATGCAAGGGTGGCCCCGTAGTTGGCGCCGACGAGTGCGATGCGTGTTGGCATTAGGGTAGAGTGGGGGGAGAAGGCTGAAGAGTGAAGGGCGAATTTTTGCGACGGGAATGTTTACGCGACCTGAAACTCCGCGCTAGGGTCGGGGAATGCTGAAAGTAGAGGGACTCGCTTTTCTGGATTGGGAACCGGTTTCCTTGCAGGTGAAAACGGGTGAAGTTTTGTGTGTCGAAGGGGCTTCAGGGACGGGGAAGTCTTTGTTGCTGCGTGCGATAGCGGATCTGATCCCGCACGCTGGCGAGGTTTATCTCGATGGCGTAGCCTGTAGTGATATTTCGCCTACGCAGTGGCGGCGCTCGGTCAGCTTTCTCTCTGCAGAGGCCTTGTGGTGGGAGGATACGGTTGGGGCTCATTTCCTTGAACCTGTACCTGCGGAGCGCTTGCAGCGGCTAGCCTTGGCCGCGGATTGCTTGGGCTGGGAGGTGACGCGACTGTCGATGGGAGAGCGGCAGCGTCTTGGCTTATTGCGCATGCTCGACCGGCAGCCCCGAGTGCTCCTGTTGGACGAGCCGACTTCCAACCTCGATGCTGCGAGCTCGCAAGCGGTAGAAGACTTGCTGCTCGAATACATCAAGTCGACGAATGCCTGCGCCCTTTGGGTAACCCACGATCACTCTCAAGCAGCCCGAGTGGGGGGCCGCCGTTTGCGCATGCAAGGGCGTCGTTTGCAGGAGGTGCTAGGGTGAGCGCGATTGACTTGTCGTATTGGGATCTTGGATTCGCGGCCTTAATCCTTGTCGCTTTGGCTGCCTTGTTTCGCGGGATGCGGCTAGGCATTTCGGGCAGCCTGCTCGTAGCGGGCGCCCGCATGATGATCCAGCTCACCTTGGTGGGCTACGTGCTGCGTTTCCTTTTCGAGGAAGGACGGCTCTGGATGGTTGCGATCATGGCTACGCTCATGCTGGCGGTGGCGTCGCGAGAGATTCTAGCGCGTCAGAAGCGCAAGCTCTCCGGTTGGCGTAGCTGGAGGCTCGGAGCCTCGACTTTGTTTGTTTCCTCGTTTGCCATCTCGCTCTTCGGTCTGCTGGTGGTCGTGAAAGCTGACCCGTGGTACGCGCCCCAGTACGCGATTCCCATCCTAGGCATGATCATCAGCAATACCATGAACGCGATCAGCTTGGGGATGGATCGACTGACGGATGCTATCCACGCGAACCGAAACGTTATCGAACAACGGCTCGCTTTGGGGCAGGGAGCCCAAGACGCAATTGGCGGCTATGCCAAGGACTGTATCCGATCGGGCATGACGCCGGTGATCAACTCCATGGCGACTGCTGGCATTGTGTCTTTACCAGGTATGATGACGGGGCAAATTCTAGCGGGGGCCTCTCCGGTGGAAGCGGTAGAGTATCAGATCGTGATCTGGTTCATGATCGCGGGCGGTTGCGGTTTCGGCATGGCGGTCGCGATCCGATTGCTCAAGGGGCAGCTCTTTGATGAACGCCAGCGGCTGAGGCTGGAGCGCTTGAAGTAGGGGGAGGGATACGCCCGCGGAGCGGCCGTCCCACTTGTTGTAACCGATTGCCCTTAGTTGCGTTTGTCCTTGGCGTAGATGGAGACCTTCGGCGTGAGGCCGCCGAGGATTTGGCGCGCTCGTTTGAGGGCTTTGGCGGTGGAGAGCGTGGGGTTGCTTTCCTCGTCGGCGAAGAGGTTGATCGGATTGATGACCTTGATGATGCCGGAGTTTTCGAAGATGCGCATGGTGTCGGGGCGGACTTCGCTGACGAGCAGGATGCGGTCGCGCTCGTTCATGTACTTGATGAGCTCCTCCAAGGCCATGCAGCTGGTAGCGTCGAGGTTGTGGGCGTTGCGTAGTTTCATGACCACTACCTTGAGGTTTACGTCGTCGGCCACGCGACGCATTTGGTCGCGGAAGAGTTCGGCGGCGCCGAAGAAGAGTTCCCCTTCCACGTGCACGATGGAGACCTCTGGGTCCGAGCGCTGCACCTTGTCGCGCAAATGCCCGATTTGCCCGGTTTCATCGTCGATGGCTACTTCCACGATTTCAGGGCTGGCGACCTTCTTGAGGAAGAGGGCGATGGATACGCAGGTGCCGATGTAGATGGCGAAGTCGAGGGCGAAGAGGAGACCGGTGAGGAAGGTGACGTAGAAGGTGATACTGTCGGAGCGTGTGCTCTTGGTGACGATTTTCAGTTGATGCTTGTTGAGCAGGGAGATGCCGATGGAAATGACGACTACGGCGAGGGCGGCGGTGGGCACGTACTGCACGAAACCGGCGAGGATGTAGGCGCTCACCAGCATAATGATGCCGGAGTAGAGTCCGGAGATGGGGGTAAAGGCGCCGGAGCCCACGTTGAGCTGGGAGCGAGTGAGGGAGCCGGAGGCAGCCATGCCGGAGAAGAGGGCGCAGCCCAGGTTGGCCATGCCGGCGGAGAACATCTCCTGGTTGGCGTTGAGGCGAGCCCCGTCTCGGGCGGCCAGCGACTTGCCGATCGAATTGCCCTCGAGGGTACATAGCAGGGCGATCGCGATGGCGGGCGACAGCAGCAAGTTTATGTTATCCTGGCTTATGTTGTTTGGCAGGGTGAGCCCCCATTCGCTGGCATTGAGTCCGGGAAGCAGGTCGACGGAGAATCCTTCGATGTATTGGCTGCCAAAATACGCGAGCAGGGAGGAGAGTACGAGAGTGACCGCTACGCTGGGGAGGCGCTTGAAGAACATTTCCAGAACGATGAAAATCGCTGCGGTTGCCAAGCTGAGCCCGAGGGTCGACCATCGGACTTCGCCCAGATGGCGGATGGTCAGGTCTATAACTTGGAAGAAGGTAGAGGCGCCCGCCTTTTCTGCGGGGGTGAAGTCGAAGCCCAAGGTCTTTCGCAGCTGGTTCGCGATGATAAGCGAAGCAGCTGCCGTGATGTAGCCAGTGATGACGGTTCGCGACACGTATTGGATGAGGCTGGCGACCCGGACGATCGAGCCGATCAGGAGCACGATCCCAACCAGCAGGATCAGTAATGGAAGGTTGGATACCGCCTCTTGTTCCGACACGATGCCGAGGGCGGTGAAGGAGCTTAGGACCATGACCGAGGTCGCGTTGGTGGGGCCGAGTGTTATGTACTTGGATCCGGCGAAAAAGGCCCCGATCACGGTGGCGACCACGGAGCCGAAGATCCCGTAGCGGAGCGGGAGTCCCGCGATGGCGGCGTAGGCCATGCCTTGGGGAAAGGCCAGCAAGGCGACGTTGAGGGCGGCTTTCAGGTCCCCCGACAGGGCCTTTTTGTTGTATCCGGCAGCGGTTTTCCTAAGCGGGAAAAGATCGAGGCCAAGACCGCGTCTCTTGGCCGGGTTGCTTTCAATTTGGGCGCTAGCCGAGGAATCTGACATGGTAGGAGGGGGGAGGAAGTGGAGGTCCCAATTTTGTATTTGCTGCAATGTGTCTAGAAAGCAGAGCCATGCAAGCGAAGGATTGATCCGTCGAACGCGTTAAGAATCTGGCGTTGCGGTGGAGGGCATTCTGCCTTGAATGGGCCGCTCATGAATTCGAACGAGTCGAGTAACACCATTCCAACGACCCTCAGCGAAGCTGCCGATGTGGTTTGCCTCTTCCTTGGCAACAGCAAGATCGTGACGCGCCGCGGTCGCAATTGCGGCAAATTTAAGGCGTTCGCGATGGGCGAAGGGGCGGTAGCCGAGGCGTCTGCCCGTCTGAAGGAGCTCGGTCGGGAGGAAAACCTGGTGGAGGTGGAGCCTGGCTTGTATTTCGCAGCGCTCGACGAGATGGAGCTGCCGGAGCGCTTGGGCGAAGAGGGTTGGTTCGCGGTTCCCTTGCAGGCGTTTTACGCCGAAAACAAGCTCCCCGAATCGGTGGTGTCCCGCATTCGCAGCAACGCCATTCGCATCCCCTACCTTTATCTCAATACAAATGAATACATCTACCGTTTCCGAGCCGAGAAGGAGCGAAACCGCAAGGTTTACCAGGTAGACGACAGTTCGGTGGCCCTTTACCACAGCGCCTTGTGCGATGCCATCAAGGCGGTGAAGCGGGCCAAGGAGAGGTCGGCGACGACGCCGGCCCGCCTAGACTTCGGGGCGACCGAGTTTCTCTTGCCCAGCCACTTCGGGTTTTGTCTTGGGGTGCAAAACGCGATCGAGCGGGCTTACGAGACCTTGGCGGCAAATCCCGGCAAGCGCGTTTTCATGCTCAGCGAGCTGATCCACAATCCCTTCGTGAACGAAGACCTGCAATCGCGCGGGCTCAAGTACCTGCAGAGCGACAAAGGGGTCCCGCAAGTGGAGGAGGCGAGCGGGCGTCCCTACTGGGACAGCCTGAGCGACCAGGATATCGTGATCATCCCCGCTTTCGGGGCCCGCGACGAGGACAAGCTGCGCCTTATCGAGCGGGGGTTGCCCATCCGCCAGTACGACGCGACCTGCATGTTGGTGGAAAAGGTCTGGAAGGCGGCTCGCCGCTACGGCCAGCAGGGATACACCGTGGTCATCCATGGCAAGGCCGAGCACGAGGAGACGAAGGCCACATTTTCCAACAGCGCCAAGTACGCTCCCTCGGTAGTGATTCGCGACATGAAGGAAGCGGCCATGCTGGGGGCAGTTATCCGGGCCGAGACCGCTGAAGAGAAGCGTCGCCTATTCGAGCCCTTCCTCTCCCGCTCCTCGGTGGGTTTCGACCCGAGCAAGGACCTCGACCGCTTGGCCTTGGTCAACCAAACCACCCTGCTGCGCAACGAAACGCTGAAGATTATCGCCTACCTCGAAGCCGCTTTGACGGAAGCCTACGGAGAGGCTCATATCACCGACCACCTCGCCATGAGCAGCAAGGGCGACACCCTTTGCTATGCGACCCAAGTCAACCAGGACGCCCTCGCTAAGGCGCTCGACGAGGACATCGACGCGGCCATCGTGGTAGGCGGCAAGAACAGCTCCAACACCTTCCAGCTCTTCCGCCTCTGCCAAGAGCGTTTCGGCAAGCGGGCCTTCTATATTCAGAGCGAAAAGAACATTCTCTCGAAGGCGGAGATCGAGCATTTCATTTTTCCCTACGACCCGCAGGATCCGAAGCAAGGAATCATGGAGACGCGTGCCTTCCTGCCAGAGAAAGAGCGTATCCGCGTGTTGGTGACAGGAGGCGCTTCCTGTCCCGACGGGATCCTCCAGCAGATCATCTGCCGCATCAACGGCTTCTACCCGTCGGAGCAGATCCGTTCCATCGAAAGCGTGCTGGCGGAGATCGAGTAGTCGACTTGCGATTGATCGCGACCAAGGTCGCTCCTACATGCCCGTTGGGACGGCGGGGCTCTACCTTGGGATTCGTATTCCGCTTGCGCTTGCTTTCGGAGCGGGGGGTGATCAATTTTCATGGCCTATGAGAACTTCCAATCCTGCCTTGAGTGATAAAGCGTTTGATGTCGACCGGGCCGCGGCTCGGGGCGAGGTGATGACGATCAATGGAACGGTCAACAAGACGGGCATCCTGCTGTGCTTGCTCTGGGTGGCGGCGATCTTCACTTGGGAGAAGACCATGGCGGTCGCTCAGGCGGGAGAGAACCCGGCGGTCCTGTATCCGTGGATGATCGGCGGGGCGATTGGCGGCTTGGTGCTAGCTATGATCACCATTTTCAAGAAGACGGTCGCTCCTTACACGGCTCCTCTCTATGCGGTAGTGGAAGGATTGGTCCTTGGCGTGCTTTCGGCGTTTTTCGAGCTGCAGTTTCCGGGGATCGTGTTCCAGGCGGTGTTGCTGACCTTTGGCACGCTTTTAGCCCTGTTGTTCGCTTACAAGACAGGGGTGATCAAGGCCACGGAGAATTTCAAACTCGGCGTGGCGGCCGCCACGGGCGGCATTTTTGTGGTCTATCTCATCTCCATGGTCTTGGGCTTTTTTGGCGTATCGATTCCGTTGATACACGAGAGCGGCATCGTGGGGATTGGTTTCAGCTTGTTCGTGGTGGTGATCGCTGCCCTGAACTTGGTGCTGGATTTCGATTTCATCGAAAATGGAGCGGCCAAGGGCGCTCCCAAGTATCTAGAGTGGTACGGAGCCTTCGGCCTGCTGGTGACGCTCATCTGGCTCTACATCGAGCTGCTGCGTTTGCTGTCGAAGCTAAGAAGCCGCTAGCTGTAGACATTTGGGAAATCGCGTGACAAGCACGCTCCTACAGGATCCGGTTGGAGAGAGCGATTTCAGGATACATTCGCTCTTTCGGGCGACTCGCTTTGCGGCGAGCTACGTGGTGGGGGCGGAACGCCGCCGCAAAAACCGGGAATGGGAGGCGGCAAAGATGGATTTGGCGGAGAAAGCGGGTGGCTCGGAATTAGATTGGCAGGAAACGGGTGCGTTGTTGGACGAGGCGATCGGTGGAATTGACTCGTTTCGGATCGCGACCAAGGTCGCTCCTACATGACCGCTGGGACAGCGGTCTCTATTTAACTAACCGGACTTGAAGAAGATGTTGCGGATCTTCTTGGCGCCTTCGACCTTGTGCAGGTTTTGCAGGATGAGGCGTTTGTTGAACTCGAGCTCTTGGCGTATGACGGGATTGGATACGGCGATGATGAGGGTGCGTTCCTTCTCGATGCGGTTGGGAGCGCAGTTGCGGGCGTTGGCGGCGCCGACGATTTGAGCCCAATTCTTGACGATGCGGTCCTCGAGGGAGTCTTGGCCGATCTTGTACTTCTTGAGTACGCGCTCCAGCACGTCGGCCATCGGTCGCTCGGTCTTCGGGGCTTCTCCGGGATAGTTCTCGGGGATGCCGCGAAAGTTGGCGATGAGTCGCTCCACGCTTTTGCGAAACTTGTAGGGTTGATCGGACACAGGAGAAAGGCTGAAGGCTGAAGGGTAAGGGGGAAAGGCGAAACTGCTAGCCGTTTTGCATGAAGTAACGGGAAATAGCTTCGGATCGGGAGTGGACGTCGAGCTTTGCGTAGATGTTTTTTAGGTGGGTGTTGACGGTGGTGAGGCTGATGCCGAGCTGGTCGGCGATCTGCTTGTCGGCGAGGCCTTTGGCGACCTGTTCCATTACATCGCATTCGCGGGCTGTAAGGGTGTAGCTTTGTTGGGTGGGGGTATGCTGGCTTTGCAGATTGGTGACCACTTTGCGGGCGACGGTTCCGCTCAAGGGGGATTTGCCTGCGTGGGCGTCGTGGATGGCGGCGACGATTTCTTCGCTTGAGGCGTCTTTGAGCAGGTAACCTACGGCTCCGACTCCTAATGCATCGAAGATGTGTTTGTTATCCTGATACATGGTGAGCATCACGAATTGGGTCTTGGGGAGTTGTTGGCTGAGCTTTTGTACGAGCTCGATGCCGGATCCGTCAGGGAGCCGTATGTCCATGAGCACCACGTCGGGCAGGGAGTCGGGGAGGCGTTTTAAGGCACTGGTGGCGTTGCGGCAGGCGGCGACGCATTTGAGTGAATCTTCTTCGGCTACGACTTGCTGGAGCTCTTCGCAGAGCTCTGGGTTGTCTTCGACGATGGCGATGGAGATGCTCATGGTCTGGTAGCTTGAACGTTGTGGATCGTCAGATCGAATGTGTTTTTCTGAGCTTTGCTTAGTGGGGGAGGGGGTAGCGGGCGATGATGGTCGTGCCGTGGTTGGGCTTGGATTCGACGTGTAGGGTTCCTCCCACTTCGGCGAGGCGGGCTTTCATGTTGTTGAGGCCGTTTCCGTCGAGGAAGTCGGAATTCGTGTCGGAAAGCCCGACTCCGTCGTCGCTGATTTTGCAGGTAAACGTGTTCCCCTCGAAAGCGAAGGAGATAGTGGCTCGGGTCGCCCTCGAATGTTTCAGCAGGTTCGCGAGAGCTTCTTTTGCGGCGAAGAAGATGTTGTGCTGCGCGTCGGGCGGTATGTCGGCGGCGGGTATGAGGTTGGGATCGCTTCCGGTGCAGTCGATCCCGCTGCCTTTGAGGACTTCGCGGGCGTACTTTTGGATAAGCTCCGCTAGGTTGCGCAGGGTGCCGTCGCCGGGGGTGAAAAGCCAGACGATGCTGTGCACGTCCGCGTTGAGTCGCCGGGCCCGTTCGGCGAGGCGGTTGAGGTTGGACTGGGTGTTGGCGTTTCCGTTTTTTGCGGTGCGGGAGGCAAGCAGCTGGAGGGCGCTGAGTCCGCCGCCGAGGTCGTCGTGCAAGTCGCGGGCGATGCGCGTGCGCTCCCGCTCGAGGGCTTGGTCCTTTTCGAGCTGGAGGAGGCGCTCGCGCAGGCGGCGTTGCGACCATTTTCGTACGGCGAGGGCGCAAGCGACTAGGGTTAGCAAACTGGCGAAGACGATGAACCAGACGGTTTGCCACCAGTGGGGAAGGACTCGAAATGCGACTGCGAGCGGCTGACGCCGCCAGTCTTCCCCGGTGGAGGACTGAAGCTGGAGTTCGTAGTTTCCAGGAGAGAGCGCGGAGTAGCTGAGGGTACGGGTGTCCCTTGCGTCGAGCCAATCTTCGCCGGCTCCGAGCAGGCGGTAGCGGACCTTGATGTTACGTGAGTCGTCGAAGAAGGGAACGGAGAAGCTGGCCTCGAAGCGGTGTTGGCCGGGAGGAACAGCGATGTCGCTTTCCGAGTCTACCTCTTTGCCGTTGATCATGACGGAATCGAGGTATAGCCGGGGTTCGACAGTGTTGGGCGGCACGGTCGAGGGGTCGAAGATAAGCACGCCGCGAGAGGTGGCGAACCAGAGATTGCCGTCGGGATCGGCGAGGGAGGTCGGGTACCAGTTCACTAGAAAGGACAGGTCTAGGTGTCGACTGGGGCCGCCGGCAAATTTCGGCGAAACGGAGGGACCTGCGCCAGCAATGGCTGCCAGCAATTTGTCTTTTGGAAATTTATAGAGTCCGTACCACAGGTTTCCGTTGGAGTCTTCTTGGATGGAGGATGCGTAGCTGATCGAGTATCCTAGGGTTCGATTCACGTTTAGGTAGGCGTTCTCTGTGCGGAGAAGGAGGCCTTTCAGGGTCGCGATCCAAAGGTTGCCTTGACTGTCGAAGTGCAGGTCGGGGATGGAGCTTCCAGAGTACTCTGTATTTACTTCTCCTTCGTGGTAGCGCAGCAGCTCTCCGTCGTAGGTGCCGGCCCAGATCTCTCCTTTTTCCCCCTCTTCGATGCTCATGATCGAGTGGCCGTTGTATCCGTTTTCTGATGTCAGGAGGTGTGCGGTGTCGTCGCGATAGTAACCGAAGGTCGCCGGGGTTGGGGATCCTCCGAATTTTCCGAAGGTGGTGCCGCACCAGAGGTCGCCGTTGCTTGCGGTGAAGAGCAAGTGAACCTCTCCTTCTATTTCGGGCAGTTTTTCGACTGTGGCGTAGGGTGGTCTGCTGCGGTAAAGTCCACTGGTGTTTCCGATCCAGAGGGTGTTATCCAAGTCGAAGCTGAGAACGTTTACGGCTAAGGGGAGGTCTTGGTAGGAGAGGGAGACTCTTTGCGGTTCTCCATCGACCATGCGGTAGAGGCCTCCGTTGGCGTTGGCGATCCAGATGTTGTTTTGGCGGTCGAGCTGTAGCGATACGCTGACGTCTTCCGCTAGGCCGGTTTCGCTGTTCAGGAGTCGCATGGCTTTGCGATGTATCCTGCCGAGGCCGTTGCCTTCAGAGGCGACCCAGATGGTTCCTTCCCTGTCCTTGAATACGTCGTTCACAACGGGGAAGACCTTGGGGGCGGGGTGGAATTTCCCTTCGTTCCAGTGGAGGAGCCCGAAACGTCCGGCTGCGATCCAGAGGGTGCCATACGAGTCGACGCTCGCGCTGCTGAGTTGCTCGGGGGCGTTGCTCCAGGGGACGTCTGTTGCCAGTGTATCCAAAGTGCCGTTACGATATTGGAGAAGTCGGTCTTTTTCGAAGACAAGCAGGCTTTCGTCGAAGCCTTTGGCGAGCAGATGCGGGGTGCCTATTCCCTCGGGGAGTGGCGTGAGATGCTTGTCGCGGTAGATGCCTGAGAGGGAGGGGGTGGAGATCCATAGGTCGCCCTTAGCGTTTTCGACGAAGCTGGATTGGGTTTTGGCGACTGCTTCGGAGGAGAGGCCTTCGAGCCAAAGTCCCTGTTTGGCTTGCCAGCGAAATACGTTGCCGCTTCGGATGCTTATCCAAAGGGATCCGTCGCTCGCCCCCTGCAGGCGGTGGGGGACGAGATGGGAAACGCTTTCCGAAGCGGGGTGAATGGCGAAGCCTTTTTCTGTAACGCTTACAATTTGGGCGCTGGTGGGTTGGATGACGACTTGTCCGTCGATGGTTCGGGCGATGCTGCGGATGTTGTTGCCGCGAGGTCGAAAGCGGTCGGGCAGCTCTCGTTCCTTGAAGTCCCGCCCGTCGAAGCGAATCAGTCCCCCGCGGGTGGCGAGCCAAAGGTAGCCGCGTCCATCTTGGCTGATTGCGTTTATGGTGCGGTTGCTCAAATCGTCTTGGGAGGTCCAGATCTCGATCTGGTAGTGGGAGCTGATGTCGGCTACGGTGGAGGCTTGGGCGGACGTTCCGTTTAGAATCAGCCCGAGGCAGAGGCAGCTCGCCGCGATGAGAAAGCGGCCGAGGGATCGGAATTGTGATAAGGGGAAACGCTTGCAGCGCATGTTCAGCTAGTTCGGCTAAGTGGGGTGGCGGCTCGCCGGATTAGGGGGAGCCCTGCTTGTGGTTCTGCCTCACATGAGGCGTTGCTTAGGGGAGAAATGCGAGCCTAAGAACCCTCCCTTATTTCAGGTATGGCGGGGGAGCAGTTTTTTCGATAGGGTAGTGTCACTACGGTGGCGCCGCTGCCGCTTTCGCAAGCAACGACTCACTCACCCCACTTGCTCATGAACCTCTACTGCCCGCCTACTACCCCCCCTTGTGTATTGCTCGCTCTTGATCGCTTGGAACCGCGAATTGTTGCCGGAGTCAGGCGTTTCGCCGACGAGCGGGCTTGGATTCTGGAGATTCCCTCCTCCTACGAGGAGCTCTTGCCGCGCTTGAAGGATTGGAAGGGCCACGGTCTCATCGTGGATCCGGGCAACGCGCCCTCTCGGTTTCCTTTGACGCAGGTGATACGCCAGACGCGGGTTCCGGCTGTGAGCCTGCACAAGCGAGGGACATTTTTGGGAGCCGCTCGCGTGCTGCCGGCCTACGAGGCAATCGGTAAAGTAGGGGCTGAACATCTCGTTACCCAAGGCTTCCGCGAGCTCGGGCTCGTGACGTTTTCGGAAGACTTGGTGGAAGAGCAGCTTTGGCAAGGGATGCGAGGGCGTTGCCAGCGCCATGGCGCCGCGGTCCGCAAGATCGCTTACTCTGACCTTGTTGAGGAATTGGAGAACGCCGACGCAGCTATCGGACTACTTGCGCCTACGGACCGCAAGGCGAGCACCGTGATTTCCACCTGCCTGTCGAACGGTCTGGAGCTTTCTCGCCAAGTAGGCGTTTTAGGAGTGGGCGACGATCGCAAGGTGTGCCGCCTGCCGGATGTCGCATTGAGCAGCGTGGCTCTCGACTATGAGCGAATGGGCTACGAGGCTGCTCGCTCCTTGGCGGCCTTGATGAAAGGCCAACGACCAGTGCGCGAAACCTGCGAGATAGCCCCGATCGGTGTGATGGGAAGAGGATCGGCCGAAAGGAGCCGCCCCGGACGCGTGGACCGGGCGCCGCTTCGCCAGCGTGAGGCGAATAGCCCTAGAGAGCGTTGGGCATCCATCGCCTAGGCCCGGGCGCTGCCATTCGCCCTCCCTTGGAGATGAACTGGTTTAACAGTTAAGCAATAAAGTTGTAACAGTTACAGTCGCTTTGCGCTTCCATGGTCGGGTTCCCCATGGGTTTTAACCCTTTTGCTCCATTGTTGTTGCTTGGCAGTTGCCAATCGGTCTGCGCTGCGGGTAGGTAGAGGGCTCGGAAGCGGGGACTCATTGGCAGAAACGCGAAAAACGGTAACAGAAGATGGGCGAGGAGCAGGTTGGGCGAGGCAGGCGGAAAAAGGCCACCATATACGATTTAGCGGATGCGACGGGGTTTTCTTCCGGCACGGTAAGTCGGGTTTTGAACAATCGCTCCAACGTCGCGGCTGAAACGCGCGACATCATTCTGAAAGCTGCCCGCGAGATGAACCTGCAGCCACAGTTGTCGGCTCGCTTGAAGCAGGTCGCGGTCGTTGCGGACGCATCGAGCGGCGATCGGATGGAGGGGTACGCCTCGACGTTGATTTCACACCTCGCCTACGCTCTGAGCAAGAAAAGCTTCGCGGTGTCCTTTCCGGAAGATCCGCAAAAGCAGTTGTCGACGCAATTTGTCGACGCGATCGTGGCGGTGAGCTGCGGCCCTCAATTGCAGCCATTGCTGCAGGAGTTCGAAAAACAGCTGCCGGTGGTTTATCTGGACAAGTTCGATTGCGCTCCCGAACAGCATGCGGTCGTTTCGGACCATTACCAGGCGGGAGTTCTGGCGGCGGAGCATTTCATCGCTCGCGGCAAAACCAAACTCGCTTTCTATTCCAAGCGCTCCTTGCCGCATGCGGAGCGGCTGCGGGGCTATCGGGATGCCATGGAGAGCGCGGGAGTGAAGGTAGACGATTACCGTTTGTTGATGGAGGAGTCGGACTCCTTGATGGCGGCGGTCACCCGTATCGTGCGTAATGGGGCGGATGCCCTTTACGTGCCGGGGTCAAGCTTTCAAGCGATGGAGGTGCTGCACTTGCTTTCCTACGTGATGGGCGTGAGGGTGCCGGAAGACATCTCCGTTATCGGCGGCGAGAACGCGGTTGTATCCAAATTTATGAGTCCGCCGCTCACCACCATCGCAGAGCCCCTGGAAGAAATGGCGAGCGCGGTGGCTTCCCTTTTGGAGGACTTGATGCAGGGCCAAGCTCCCGAGCAGAGAACGATAACCCTGCCGGTGGAGTTGATAGAGCGAAACTCGGTCTTTGGAGACTGAGCTGAGTTTGCAAACGCGACCGAAGGCCCGCTTGCTTGTAGGGCGCTGCTGCAATGCGTGTGGCCGCTGCAACAGCGGCTGCTATCTCCTTGACTGGGTAAGGTTCGGCTAAGCTGCAGGTTCTTTTATGAGTTCTGCTGGTCCAAATTGCTTTTGGTCGTAAACAAAAAAAGGTGCCCCAGCGTGTGGGGCACCTTTGTTGTTTTGTAATTTTTTATCGACTACATATCGAAACCGAAGCTCAGCACGAACTTGCGCGGATCGATGATGCGGTAGCCGTAGGGCGAGCCGTCGAAGTTGACTCCGACGGTTTGCAAACCGCCGCTCTCGAAGGCGTTGACGATGTTGAGCTGTACCTTCATGTCGGCCTTGCCGTCCCAGATAGGACGCTTATGGGAGAGCCAGAAGTCGTAGAAGGTCTGGGCTGGCGTATAGATTGGACGGGACGTATCCGAAATATCGATATAGTCAGGACCGTTGGCTCCGCTGGCCTTGCCGTAGTAGCCGATGGACTTTTTGTCCAACCAACGCATGCTGCCGCCCACTGACCAGCCCTTGTACTTGCCGTCGGTGAACTTGTAGTTGGTGGTGAGGGCTGCCTGGTACTTGCTCTGGTTGGTGATGACCTGGCCTTCGAGGTCGGTAGCGAGACGAACCTGGGGAACGAGGATGCTGTTGTAGTAGGCTTCGACGGTGCGGTCTACGGGATTGGTATCGCGCACTTGCGAGGTGTAGCCGTAGCTGCTCCAGAAGTTGGTCAGGTTTACGTTGGTGCCGCCGTCGGTGGTGTAGGTGGCGAGGTCTTGGTACTCTGGAAGCAGGTGGTCTGCAGCCGATGCATTTTGCCAGTCCGGGAAGCGGCGGTCGAACCATGCTCCGTATTCCTTCATCACGTTGGAGTAAACCGTTTCCTGCTTGGAACCGGTGAACTTGAGGGTCCAGTTGCGGGTTGGGTTGTAGACCACTTCAACTTCGGTGCCTTCTGCGAAGACCGAACGGGTCGCTCCAGTGGAACCGAGGTCGCTGTAGTAATCGTAGGGGAGTCCCCAGATCGCTTCGATGTCGGCTTCCAGTTGTTCCTCTTGCGCGGTGCTGAGGTTAGCTCCGAAGGTTTCGGTGTTAGTTGGGTCCTGTCCCCAGTTGATGAGGGCAATGGTGCGGGCCCAGTTGCGGAAGGTGCTCTGGTCGAGGTTGCCGGTGAAGCGGGAGAATACCGTGCCGCCGCTGATCTGCTCGTTTTCGTTGGAGGATTCGTACTTGCTGACCTTGGCGAAGAGCTTGTTCTCGAAGAGCGAGAACTGGATGCCGATGTCTTCGCCTTCGCCGCTTGGCTTGGGGAGGGCGTTGCCGAAGAGGTCGACGCGAGCCGAAGTCGGCGGGTTAAAGGTCTCCGACTTGTTGAAGGTGAACCCAACCGTGTTGAGGAATTCGGAGAAGAGGTTTCCGGAATTCGCGCGGGATTCGATGCCGTCCCAGCCCTTGAAGGGGCGAACGACCACGCCAGCGGTGCTGGTCTGCTCCGAGATGGTGGTCCATGGACGGTAGCGATCCATGATGGCGTCGAGGTTGAGGAATCCGTTTTCGTACAGCTCCGGACGGGTGAGGGACTCGGAGAGAACGTTTCCGTTTTCGTCGGTGATGGTTCCGGATGTCGTGCCGCGGTTGGAAACTTCGTCCTCGCGGATGCCGTAGGTGGCTACGATGCGATCTTCCCAGAAGTGGCTGGTGCCGCCGATGTTCCAAGTGGAGATCTTGGTTTGCTTGCTGCCGGTGTGGGCGGAGTGGGGATTGAAGGACGCAGAGTAAGAAACCTGCTGCCACTGGGAGTTTTCCCAGTTGTAGACGTCCATGTTGCCGGTGTAGTCAGTGTAGTTCCACTCGCCGCTGCCCATGTTGGCGACTCCGTATTGTGATACGTCGAGATTTGGCTGGCTGAGGTAGAAGGCGCGACGTGTGGTAGCTCCTTCATTGCGGTAGCCGGTCGGGTTGCCGTCGGCGTCGTTGTTCGGGTTTGCCAAGTAGCGAATCATGCCAGCATCCGCTTCGCCGCTATCGTAGTAGTTGAAGCGGAGGCGGTAGAAGTCCTGGGTTTCCTTCTCTTCGGAAAGAAAGCCGATGAACTGGTGCTTGCCGAGCCAGCGGCTCCAACCGTCGTTCGCGGTGAAGTCCGGAGTGTAGGCCAAGATGGCGCGGTACTGGTCGTTGACGAGCTCGTTGCGGAAGCTGTCAGGGTCGAGGTCCTGGACGTAGACGCCACCAGCATAGGGGTTGACCGAACCGTCTGGCAGGTGGGAGTTGGTGTCGACGTAGAAGGTGGTAGCGTTCAGCTGCGACACGGTGTAGCTGGAGTAGGACTCGAAGTCTTGACGGAACCAGCCAGCGGAGAAGTAGAGGTCGTCGTTGAGCTTTTGCTCGAACTCGAGATTGGTGGTTCTCGCGTCCTCTTCGCCGTAGTTCATCTGCAGGATGTTTAGGTTCTCCCAATCGTAAATGGACTGATCGGTCACGCCTGAGTATTTCCAGCTAGCGATGTCGCCGCCGCGAGCGGAGTAGTCCGCTGAGGAGCTCCAGTACTGTTCGTAGACCGGGTAGTTGTCGGCGTTGGCGTAGATGTCGGAGGAGGAGGGGCCCCAAGGAGCGTTGGCCGCTGGGTTCTCGTCCGTACCGAACTGGGTGCGGTAACCGCCGGGCTGAGCTTGGAACCAGTTTACGGTTTCGCCACCGCCGATTTGCATGGTGGGGCGGCTGTTGGTCCAGCGCATGCTGGGTACCTGCAGGGCGGAGCCGTTTTCGGCGAGGGCGGTCCAGCCGACGATGGAACGTCCGTTGTAGCTGGTTTGGCTGCTGTTCCACTTAGTTTCGTCGTAGTCAGGCAGTCCCATGATGTAGGACCTGACATCGTCGATGAGGGGGCTTCCGGTGCGGTTAATGAAAGGACCGACTTGTTCGCCGGTGCTGGTGTACGTGACCATCTTGGTGATGGGGTTGTACATGGGCATGCCTTCCTCGATCCACGGCGTTACGTAGTCGACTGGCGTGAGGGTGTTGGGGCGACGATTCTCGTTGCTGTAGTCTTCGAAGTTGAGGTTGAACTTCGTTTTTTCCGTCGGCTTGAAGGTTACCGATCCGTAGAAACGGCGGGTGTCGTCGTAGGAGGGCTTGCGCTCGAACTCCTTGTTGTCGACGAGGATGGCGCCGGCGACGGCGAGCTTGTCATCGACGAGGGAGCGGTTGAATGAAAGGCTCGCCCGCTTGGAACCGCGATCGTCGAACTTGAGCTTGAGGGCCTGCAGGTTCTGGTTGAGGGCGGCGGTGGTGCGGCTTTGGTTGACCACGCCGGCCGGACTGCCTGTGCCGAAGAGCATGGAGTTCGGGCCGCGGCTGATTTCCACTGACTGCACGTTGTAGGAGTCGAGAGGAATCTGATTGATGGCCCGGTAGAAGTTGATGGAGGCGGAGGGGGATCCGAGACCGCGTACGGTATTTGCCGTCGCATTGGTCATGGCGATGCCGTTGGCTCCGCTGGCGAAGCCTGCATTGACGTCAGCGATACCGTCGCCGCGCAACACGCCTACGCCAGGCGTGTAGGTGGATGAACCTTCGGTACTGGCCTCGTAGCGGAAGATGTCGTTGAGGTCTGTGGAGGCGGTGTCCTCCATCTGCTGCAAAGTGACGACGGAGATGGAGGCGCCGATGTCCGCCAGGTTCGTGCTCAGGCGTGAGCCGGCCAGCGTGTTTGTCGCGCGGTATCCGGTGTCGTCCGCGGAGGACTTAACCTCGAATGGCGAGAGTTCGAAGATCTCGTCATCTTCGCTTGTCGAGGCGCTTTGCGCGCTTGCCCACTCTGCGAAGGGGCAGGTCAACGCGAGGGCAAGCAGCCAGCGTCGAGCGGTTTGGGGTACGTTCATGGGTTGTTTCATTTCGTGCGGTTTTTCGTGTTTGTTTCGTTTATCCGTAGTTGGAAATTTTCGCGCGCTCGGTGGAGTTGGGGCCTCGTTTTCGCCGGGGATGGCGGAAGCGGTAGCGTTGTTTGGGGCGGGGCCGAAGCGGGGGCAGCTGAGGCGGCGAAGCGCTTAGCCGCCGGTGGGTGGAAAAACTGGTCGTGTCGTAAATGTACACTGAGATGAAAGAGTTACAGCAAACCTTGCCGTTTCGGACAGTAAGACTAGGCGGCAACCTCATTTTCAGAGAGTTTGGTCGGAACAGGTCTCGGTTCTTAGAACCTGTAGATTACTGTTATACTGCGCTCTTCAGGCTTGGAGGCGGGGGTGTTGGTTTTACTGTCAGAAGGTGAAAACTTTGCTGTAACAGTTACGTATTGCCAAGGTTCGGCTCTATAGAAGCAATATGTGTCTCACCGTAGCGTGCCTGCTTGTTTTCTGTCTCCTTGCCGATTCGAATCGTCTCGAACTCTCGATAGTTGGCTTCGGGGAGGGCAGGGCGAGTTTCCGCTAACAGGAGTCATAAGTAGCTATCTTTGAGTAGTATGATGCCCTTTAGGTAGTCCGGCCAGTGAGTCAGGGGTGACTCTTTTAGCTGGATTTAAGGGTATGGAGCCCGGCCGTAGGGTAGCGGTCGGGCTTTTTCGCGCCCGCACGAGCGGTCTCCTTCCACGCGATCCCTCCCTTAGTAGGGATCGTCGATAAATGACTGTCAGATTTGAGAACAATGGAAGAGTAACAAAAAGCCTGGCTTGATGTTTCCAGCCTTTCCGAGCTCGTCGACCCTCCGTGACATGATCGGGGATGGGCTGCGTGCCAGGAACGCTGACCTATTGGCGTTCCAAGCTCTAAACCACTCCAAACGGACACCCCAAAAAACTATGCCTCCAAAGCTATCCTTATTGTGTAAGGCGGCTCTCTGCTGCCTGTTTCTCGTTCAATCGCTGGCCTACCAGGCCCATGCGGCGCCCCATCAGCTGGAAAAGCTGGACCGTGGCCTCGTCGCGGTAAAGGCCAACGCTAACCAGGTTTACCTGAGTTGGCGGCTTTTGGTCAGCGATTCGCCCGGCACCGCGTTCAATGTCTACCGTTCGGCCGACGGCGGGCCCGCCATCAAGCTGACTTCCACCCCGCTGCTGCAAACCACTGACTTCAAGGACAGTACGGCCGACCTCGCTGCCTCGAATGCCTATTCGGTGCGCGCTGTCGTCGACGGAGTTGAGTTGGCTCCTAGTCGCAAGGCGACGATCGAGGCGGATGCTCCGGTACAGCAGTATCTAAGTCTCCCGCTGCAGGTTCCCGCAGACGGCGTTACGGCGGATGGGGTAAACTACTCTTATTCGGCCAATGACCTGTCGGTCGGTGACTTGGATGGCGATGGTGACTATGAAGTGGTGGTCAAGTGGTACCCTTCGAACGCCCGCGACAACGCTCAGAGCGGATACACCGGAAACACGCTCCTAGATGCCTACACCTTGGAAGGGGAGTTGCTATGGAGAATCGACTTGGGGGTGAACATTCGCTCCGGCTCCCATTACACGCAGTTCATGGTTTATGACTTGGATGGGGACGGCAAAGCAGAGGTGGCTTGCCGAACTGCGGAAGGGTCAATGGATGCGAGCGGAGCCTACGTCGCCGATGCGAACAAATGGTTCGGGGGAGCGATGCCCCCAATCGACCATGCGGCGGATCGCCGCAACTCGGGTGGATACATCTTGGAGGGACCCGAGTTTCTCACGCTTTTCGATGGGCTTTCAGGTCTCGAGATGGCTTCTACTCTCTATGAGCCACAGCGCGTGCCCGGCACGTTTTTTCCTACGAGCGCCGAAATCGATGCCCTCTGGGGCGACGGTTATGGAAACCGTGTGGACCGGTTTTTGGCGGCGGTTGCTTACCTGGACGGCGAGCGTCCCAGTTTGGTAATGTGTCGTGGCTACTACACTCGCACAGTGCTTGCAGCGTATGACTGGAGGGATGGCGCCCTGACGAAACGCTGGGTTTTCGACACTCTGGACGAAGGGACTCCCGACACCTACAGAGGGCAGGGGGCGCACAGCTTGACTGTTGGCGACGTAGATGGCGACGGCAAGGATGAGATCGTATACGGAGCTGCGACGATCGATGACAACGGTAGTGGACTTTACACTACGGGAATCGGGCATGGAGATGCCTTGCATTTTTCCGACATGGACCCGGATCGTCCGGGCTTGGAAGTTTGGATGCCGCACGAGTCTCCCAGCTCTTACGGGCCCAACGGTTCGGAGTTGCACGATGCAGCGACGGGTGAAGTGATTTTTGGTGTGAGCGGCAGCGGCTCAGATGTTGGCCGCGGCGTTGCTGCGGACATCGATCCGCGTTTCCGCGGCTTCGAAACCTGGGCCTCGCGCGGAGGCATGCACTCGGTCAAGGGAGAGCCGATCGAGACCTCGAGCTTACCGTCCATGAACTTCCTCGTTTGGTGGGATGGCGATCTGCTCCGCGAGCTCTTGAGCAACGTCTCCATTACCAAGTGGAATTGGGAAACGGGCGAGGCCGACCCACTGTTTTCCGACACGGGAATTCTTTCTAATAATTCCACAAAGGCCACGCCGAACTTGAGCGGCGACATCTTGGGGGATTGGCGCGAAGAAGTGATTTGGCGAAATACTGACAGCACCGAGCTGCGTATCTACACGACCACTATCCCTGCGGAGTGCCGTATGGTAACCTTGATGCACGACCGTCAGTACCGCTTGGCGATCGCGTGGCAGAATGTTGGATACAACCAACCCCCTCATCCAGGATTCTATCTGGGTGACGGCATGATCCCGCCAGTGTCTCCAGAGTTTTACTACGCTGAGAGCAACGAACTTCCGCAGGTTTCTCTAGTTGCGCCTAGCAGCAACACAGTCGTTTCGATCGGAGACGATGTGCCTTTGGTTGCGGAAGCGAGCGATTCGGATGGCTTCGTCGAGTCGGTGCAGTTTTTCGAAAGCGGGAAGTTCTGGGGGATGGACCTCAGCGAGCCTTACACCGCTCTATGGGATGCCACCGAGGGAGGAACCTTCGAGCTGAGGGCCGTAGCGACCGATGATGCGGGCGAGCAAGGCGTGTCCTTGCCGGTTGCAGTCGTGGTGGCTTTCAATGATGCCTACGATGTGAGCTCAGCGGAGCCGGGCACCGCTCCGTTCGGGAATTCGGAAAGTGGATACACGGGCGACGGATATTTTGAACTGAGCCACCCGTCCCACGACGTTCGTTTCACTGATTTCGACGGTGGCCTCGAAGGGGGAACCAAAACCTTGCTGATTCGCTACAGCAAGCAGAAGCCCGGTGTGAAGCCGATCAAGGTATGGGTAAATGGGGTACGCTATGGCCTGAAGCTGCCTTCGACTGGCTCGGCGAGCTCCTGGGAGGAGTTTGCGTTTTCTGTTGAGTTGGCGCCGGGCGAAACCAATGAACTTGTTTTTGAGTCGCTCGGCGGAGAAATCTACTTCGACAAGGTAACGGCCCTTGGCATCGTGCGCAATCAAGCCCCAGCTGTCACGCTCACCAGTCCGAAGGATGGTTTCTCCAACTTGGAGGGAATCGACCTCTACCTTTCCGCTCTGGCCAAGGATATTGGAGGCTCGGTCGAGAAGGTTGAGTTCTTCGTGAACGGTACCTTGGTCGGCTCCGCGGAGAGCGAGCCCTACGCTTTCATCTGGCAGGAGGTGGGTGAGGGCGCATATGAGATTGTTGCGACTGCCACGGATAACCTCGGGGACGCGACAAGCACCGACGCGGTGCATGTTCTTGTCAACAACCCTCCATTGGTGGCGATCGTTGAGCCGAACGAGGTGGCCTACACTCTCGTGGCGGAGTCTACGCCAATTGTGGTGGAAGCGGACGACGGGGTTGGCTCGGTCGAGCTGGTCGAGCTTTTGATGGATGGAGCGTTACTCGACTCCTCGGCGGGTCCAGCCTATGAGTTCGATTGGGTTCCCGATTCCGCCGGACCGCGCGCCTTCCAAGCGGTTGCAACTGACAATCGTGGCACGACAGCTGCCTCCTCTCCCATTATGGTCAACGTGTTGCCGGCTGGGTATGAGGCGGTTTCTCAAGCCGAAGACGTCGGTTTGTCGGGTGACGCCGTCGTAGCGAATTCGCTGAGTGGATACAACGGAACTGGCTATGTGGAGCTCCCGAGTGAAGCTGGCCGTATTGAGCTGAAGCAAGTTGACGGAGGGTCAGGATCTATGGCTCTCGTTCGTATACGTTACGCGAATACATCCTCCGATTCACGAGTCGCTATTCTTTCGGTGAATAGTGCTTCTTACCCGGTTGAATTTGCTCCCACCGGAGGAAGCTTCGTCGTTTTGGATCTGCCGGTGCCAGTTGATGCGGGCAAGTCGAATGCCTTGCTGCTCTCTGCCATTGGCGAAGGCGCCCTTGCGATCGATGAATTCAAGGTACGCGGCTTGCAAAGCTTGAACGATCACACCTATCACGCTGAAAACGCTTTGGCCTCAGCTTCGATGGTGGTCGAATCCAGCAATTCCGGATTCAATGGCACAGCCTACATGAACTTCCCGGGATCCGATGGCCTGCTAGAATTCCCAACCGTTGATGGCGGCTTGGGCGGCACCAAAACGCTCAGTATTCGATATGCCCTGGGTTCAGGCGCTCGGGAGGGGCGTTTGACGGTGAACGGAGTTTCGCGGCCTATCAACTTCGTAGCTTCTGGAAGCTTCACCACTTACGTGTACATGGATATCGATGTAGATCTGAATCCTGGAAACGCTAACTCTATCCTTATAGAGTCGATTGGAAACGACCTAGCGAACGTCGACGAAATTGTCGTTCGAGGCGTTGGAACGCCAAGCGCGGTACCGGATGTCGCTCTGTTGACTCCAACTGATCCGAGCATCGAGTGGCGTTGGGGTGAGACCATGACGATGACGGCATCAGCATCGATCGACAGTGGCTCTATCGAACGCGTGGAATATTACGCCATGGATCCACTTGTGAAGGTGGGCGAAGCGACGATTGCTCCATACTCCTTCGATTGGTTTGTATTGCCTGGTGAATACGAGATCTTAGCTCGTGCCTACAGCGGTAACGGATCAGTCGCGGAGTCTTACGGTTACCTCATGGATGTATCCTTCGACAATGATCGCCCCACTGTGGAGATCACCTCTCCGGCGGTCGGTACAGTCTTGCTCGATGGTGCCGACGTTACCATCGAGGCGACAGCTAGCGACCCGGATGGGTCGGTGGCCCAGGTTGAGTTTTACGTGGATGGATCCTTGGTAGGAGTTGATGCGGAGGAGCCGTTCAGCCATACGTTGACTTCATTGCCGGCAGGAGGCTACCAGGTGAAGGTGCGCGCGGTGGATAATCTCGGCAGCACTTCCTTCGTCGACGTGCTCGAATTGGGTGTCTACTACGCGACTGGTGGCGAACTGCGCCAGGAGGCGGAAGACGGAATCTTGGCGGGCGCTTACGTGACCAACTACGACAGCCGCTTGCCTGGTCCGGTAGGCGTTCCCAACGCGGTGAAGTCGCTCAGCAGCAGCGGCAGCGATTCGAATGACCTGCCCGGAACGGACTACTTGGAAATGCGTTTCAATATTCCCGTTCGCGGCTACTACCGCATCAAATCCTCGGTTGCTTCGCCTGATGGCAGCAGCGACTCGATGTACGTGTCGATAGACGGAGCGGATCCGTTCCAGCATCGCTGGGTGACGGCGATCTCCTCTGGATTCGCGACTGACTATGTTCGCTCCGACAGGCAAGACCCCTTGCTTATTCTCTGGGAGCAGGGCGGACACTACGTCCGTTTTGGCCACCGCGAACCCCTTGAGCTCGACTACTTCGAGGTCGAACTGGTGAGCGAAGCTCCCCTGGCCCAACCGTTTTACCCAACCGGTGGCGAACTTCGCCAAGAGGCGGAAGACGCGATCTTGGCTGGTAACTTCACCGTTGTGGCGGAAGCGGACGCGAGCGGCGGATTTGCCGTGCAGACTGGCGGTACGTTGTCGCCAACTCCCAACTACGCGGAGTTTCGTTTCAATGTGGAGCACCCGGGCATCTACGCCCTTAAGGCTGGGGTCAAGACGGTGACATTTGCCGGACAGGACGACTCCCTCTATGTGTCGATCGACGGAGCCTCCTCAAGCCAGCACACTTGGGATACGGAAGAAGCCGACTACTATATCGAGGACTATGTGGCAAGCCGGACCGCAGGAGATCCTCTGTTGATATTCCTCTATCCAGGTGGCCATTCGGTCCGTTTTGGTGATCGCGAAGGTCCTTACTTGGACTGGGTCGAACTGGAGTATCAGGGCGATGGCCTTTGATCCGATAAATTGGGGCCATTTGTATCTGTAATTAGAATACGTAGGTATTCTCATACCGTTGAAGTTCACCTTTCGTCGCTAGATGCGAGGTGGGCTTCTCCTTTTTTATCGATCCCTCAGCAGAACTTCAGTTCAAGCCGAAGTAAACTATGTCGTTTCAATCCAAGAAGCAGCTTTTTGTAGGTTTGGGAGTTTGTGCGCCTTGTAGTCTCTTCGCGTTTCAGCTTGGCTACCGTTTGGCAGCAGAAAGGGAAGCGTCAGTTGATGCTGAATACGTTTGGGAGCCAAAAGTTGCACGTGAACCTGAAAGGAAATTGGGAGCGGGCGCTGATGGTTCGTCGACTATCCCGCAAGGGAGGAACATGCCTTCGGAGCGACCGGTTTCGCTGTCCGCGGGCGATTTTGTTCTCAGCGAACGCTCGCTTCTGGAGGCCGCAAGTCGCTTGCGGGAATTGGCCGCAGTCGATCCGTCCTTGGCGCTATCTCATGCATTTAAGCAGAGCTCCGTCCACATGAGAGAAGCCTTCTTCTCCGCGGCTTGGTCGCAGAGCGATCCCGGACAGCTCGCCCGATTTGCCATGGACTTGCCCGTAAGCGATGAGCGAACGATCGCTTTGGAGCAGGGCGTTCGGGTTTGGGTTGAGGCGGCCCCGGGAGCCGCTTCGGAATGGTTGGCCCAGCAGCCGCTAACGCCTGATCTGGACAAGGGGTTCTGGCTCTTGCGACGCATCCTTATCTCGCTGAGCGCCACCCGCGAACGCCCATCACTTGGGCCGAAGGCTTGCAGGATCCCTCTTTGAGGGGTGACACGGTCGCTTTGATCATCAATCAATGGGTGGCGACGGATCGCAAGAACGCACTGATTTATTTGCGAACTTGCGACATTTTAGATCAAACAGCTCGAGAGGATCTGCTCGCTCTCTTCGGAGGCGGATAGTCGGCGAACCGAGCGGTCCTTGAGAAAGGAATTTACGAAATGAGAAAACGAATTGGAAAAGAGATCTTTATTGAGAAAACGGACGCGCTCGGGGCTCGAGTCGCCTTTTTTGCTGCGGGTGCGGCTCTGCTCTCAGCTTTTGCTGCCACGGGAGCTGGCTGCAGCGACAGGGCGAAGCAAGAAGAGTCGGTGGGGGCGGAGACTATTTCCTTGGAAAGCTTGCCCTTTGAGATGCCCGAATTCGAGGTTCCTGATTTTTCGGAGAGCCCTGAATTTTCCATCCTTGCCCACGGGGCGAAGCCGGATGATGGAGTGGCTGACTCGAAGGCGATCGCGGCTGCTATCGATGCAGCTCACGAGGCGGGAGGCGGCAAGGTCGTAGTGCCTGCGGGGCATTGGTCGACGGGCAAGATCCATTTGAAGAGCAACGTCTGCCTCTACCTCGAGGAAGGAGCGGTGCTGGAGTTTTCGTCGGACCCGAGCGACTATCTTCCGGCGGTTCGCTCCACTTGGGAGGGGATGGAGTGCTACAACTATTCGCCGCTTATCTACGCTTTCGAGTGCGAGAATGTAGGGATCGCAGGAAGCGGAAAACTGTTAGCGAATCTGGATACGTGGAGCGAATGGTACAAGCGTCCGCCTGCCCACATGGAGGCCTCCAAGGAACTCTATCACATGGCGGCGAAAGGCGTGCCGGTGGAGGAGCGGGACATGACGCTGGGCGAAGCGAATATGCGTCCGCAGTTCATCCAATTCAATCGATGCAAGGGAGTGCGTCTTGAAGGCATCTCCATTGAGAACAGCCCTTTCTGGGTCATTCACCCCTATCTGAGTCAAAATATTCTGATACGCGGAGTAACGGTGAAGGCGTATGGGCACAACAACGACGGAGTCGATCCGGAGATGAGCCAGAACATTCTCATCGAGGATTGCGTGTTCGATCAGGGTGATGACGCCATCGCTATCAAGTCGGGGCGCAACCAGGATGCTTGGCGTTTGAATACGCCGACCCGTAACGTGGTGGTTAGGAATTGCCTCATCAAGAACGGCCATCAGCTCTGCGCGATCGGCAGCGAATTGTCGGGTGGGGTGGAGAACGTTTTGATCGAGAACTGTACCTTGGACAAATCGATTCAAAACGTGGGGCACCTCTTGTTTATCAAAACGAACGAGCGTCGGGGCGGTTTTGTCCGCAACATACATATGCGGAATATCGTGGCGGGCGACCTCCGCTATGGGGTGTTGGGCATCGAGACGGATGTGCTCTACCAGTGGAGGAACTTGGTTCCGACCTACGAGCGTCGCCTTACGCCTATCAGCGACATCTACCTCGACAATGTCGAAGCGGGGGCCGTGAAGTATGTATCTAAAATTCAAGGACAAGAAGAGCTTCCGGTTGAGCGGGTGAACTTAAAGAAGGTCAGCGTTGCCAAAGCCGAGGAATCGAGGTTGCAGCACTTGCATGTGAATAGCTTCGTCGGGGATTGATCGATAGCGTTTAAGGCCGTTATTTGGAACTGTCAGATTTGCCCAAGTGGGCCTTTTGCTGGCGATTCCGTATAATGGTCCCTTTCTCATGAAAGTACCCTATGCTATCTTTCTTTTTCTCTTGGTCGCCGTTCGCTGCGCGGGCGGGGCCGAGAGCAATTTTGCCGTAGATCCGATCAACTTCGATTGGACCTTTTCCCTCGGAGAAAAGGACGGCGCGGAATCGCCGCGCTTCGACGACAGCGCTTGGTCGAGGGTGGACTTGCCGCATGATTGGGCGATCCACTCCGACTTTGATCCGGAGGGCGACCCCAATACCGCAAAGCTGCCTTGGAAGGGCGAAGCTTGGTATCGCAAACGTTTCGAGCTGCCGGCGGCGGCCGCGGGCAAGCGTCTGCAATTTCTCTTCGACGGAGTGATGGCCAATCCGGCTGTCTATCTGAACGGCCGTAAGGTGGGGTCGTGGGTTTATGGGTACAACTCGTTTCATATCGATGCTACGGATGCGGCGATTTTTGGCGGAGAAAACGTTTTGGCAGTTCATGTCGATACGAGGGGACACCATTCCCGCTGGTACCCCGGAGCTGGAATCTATCGTAAGGTAAGCATGCGAATTGTGGATGACGTGCACGTGCCGATTTGGGGCGTTCAGGTTACCACGCCGAAGATCGAAGAATCGGGCGCGACCGCTCGGGTGGCGGTGGAGATCGCCAACGGATCCGGCGAGACGAGAGAGGTTTGGGCGAATGTCGCTTTGTTGGATCCGGTTGGGGACCTAGTGGCGGCGGATCGACGATTGGTCCGTTTGCAGGAGGGCTTGGAAATCGTCGAATTTGACTTCCAGCTCGCAAGCGTGCTGCGGTGGGACGTCGAGCATCCGCACTTGTACACGGCCCGGGTTAAGCTGGAGTCGGACGCAGAGGAGATCCAATCGGTGGATACGTCGTTCGGATTTCGCGTTTTTGAATGGACGGCGGACGACGGGTTCCATCTCAACGGTCGCAGGCTCGAATTAAAAGGGGTGAACGAGCACCACACCCATGGCATGCTGGGGGCGGCTTTCTTTCCCCGTTCGGTTGAGCGCAAGCTAGAGCTGCTGCGGGACATGGGAGTGAATGCCTTGCGCACGTCCCATAATCCGGAAGCTCCGGAAGTGCTGGAGCTTTGCGATCGTCTGGGAATCGTCGTCTTCAACGAGCTTTACGACAAATGGGACCGCACCGGTGGGGTGGACGTGGATACGGAGACCTTCGTGAACGAGCACGCCGAAAAAGAGGTGCGTAACTTCGTGCGGCGCGACCGCAACCACCCGAGCGTGATGATCTGGTCGGTGGCGAACGAAGATGGAGCGATCCTATCGAATCGCGATGGAAAGTCGGCCCAGCATGTTGCCAAGATGGTGGACTACTTTCGCAGGTACGATCGTACTCGCCCGACGACCATGGGCTGTCACATGGCGGGAGGAGCGAGGCGAGAATGGGGCGTGTTCGATTCTTTGGATACGTCCGGTTGGAATTACTCCCAGCGCTACATGAACTTCAGGAAGAACTATCCTGATAAACCGATCATCTACAGCGAGACGGCTTCGGCCTTCGGCACGCGAGGGCACTACGAGTTGCAATTGCCGCAGTCCAAGATCGACTTTGGAGATGACGGTTACCTGAGCGCTTATGTGATGACTGCTGCCCCGTGGGGAGATATTCCAGAGCATGAGTTCGAGCGAATGCGAAAGCACCGTTACTTGAATGGCGATTTTGTATGGACCGGTTTCGACTACTTGGGAGAGCCGACTCCCTTGCGGGGAACGAACTCTCCGCCCGAACTCATGCTGGAAGCTCGCAGTAGCTATTTCGGGATCATCGATTTGGCCGGTTTGCCGAAAGATACGTTTTACTTGTATCGAAGCCAGTGGAACGAAGCAGAGCCGACGGTGCACCTTTCGCCGCACTGGAATTGGGAAGAGGGGGACAAGGTTCCGGTATTCGTCTACACCAGCGGAGACGAGGCGGAGCTTTTCTTGAACGGTCGCAGCTTGGGGAGGAAATCCAAGGTGGATCCAGACCAGTTGCAGAACGGAAACCTCGCTTACCAGAAGCCCAGCTACGCCAGCAGTTCGGAAGTATACCAGGATGCGGGCGGGAACGTGCTCAAGGACAATACTTCCGACAAGGCCTTCGACGGCAATGCGGATACGCGCTGGTGCGCCTCGGATGGTTCTCTGCCGCAAACCTTGCAGGTGGACCTAGGTCAGGGGAGAAAAGCCGAATGGGTACGTATCCGCTGGGAGGGTACGGCAGCGGATTACGAGTTTACTTTGGAAGGTTCGGCCGATGGGGAAGTGTGGTCTGCTGTTGAAGGCAAGATTGAAGCTCAAGGCAATTTATCCGTGGCGAAGCTTGAAGGGGAAACCTATCGCTTTTGGCGCTTGTCGATCGCGGGAGTGGCAGGTGGACGTTGGGCGAGCGTTCGCGAATTTGAGATCTTAGAGCAGGACGAAGTCTCCTCGGATCCCTATTTCGATATCGTAGATGCGTATCGTATCCGCTTTTTCGACATCCCTTTCGAAGCGGGAACTCTCGAAGTCGTTGCTTACGAGGACGGGCAAGAAATCGGCAGGGATCGAGTCGAGACGGCGGGAGCAGCGAAACGGCTTCTTTTAGAAGCTGATCGGAGGCAGCTGAATGCGGATGGAATGGACCTCTGTTACGTTACCGTGCAACTTGTGGACGAGAAAGGGACGCTGTGTCCTTGGGCGATGGATACGCTTGAGTTTGAAGTGGAAGGCGCTGCTGTCTTCATGGGAGTCGCGAACGGAGATGCGGTGCAGATGGATGGGCTTACCGATGACCGGCATCCATTGTTTTATGGCCAGGCTGTGGTAGCCTTGCGAAGCAAGCCGAGCCAGTCGGGGGAAGCAGTTCTGCGCGTGAAAACGGAGGGACTTCCTGCCAGCGAATTGAGGCTTCAGTTCAATTAATGACAGTTCCGAGGTACTCAATAGGATATGAAAACGATTCACTTTATGTTGTTGGGAGCGGTGGCATTCCTGTTCGTTGCCTGCTCAAGGCCGAAAGGAGACGAGGGTGGAATTCGTTTTGATTTTGGAAGCGAATCGAATGTCCGCGGCTATGTTCAGGTAACCGAAGGAATGGCTTTCGATGCGGAGCGAGGATTTGGTTTCGAGTCTGGATATCAGCCGGAAGCGATTTCTTTGCCCGGACAGAGTGGGTCGCTGCTCTCCGATGGTGTGGGCGGTGAAGAATCCTTTTTCTTTTCCGTTGCGGTTCCGGAAGGGAACCATCGCGTTCGCCTGATCTTGGCGGCTGGTGAGAAGGACTCGGAAGTCACCGTGAAGGCGGAGTTGCGTAGGTTGATGGTCGAGTCGCTTCGTATCGAAGCTGGCACTACAAAGGAAGTAACGTTTGTGGTGAACACGCGTCAGCCAAATATCGCGGCGATCGATGAAATCGAAGCCGGACGAGTCAAGCTCAAGGAACCGCGCGAAGTTACTCAGGAAGCTTGGGCGTGGGACGATCTCTTGACTTTGGAGTTTTCCGGTAAGCGGCCGATTGTTTGTTCGCTCGAGGTGGAGCCAGTGGACGTTCCGACGGTATTTTTAATCGGTGATTCCACGGTTTGCGACCAGTCGAGGGAGCCGTACACAAGTTGGGGGCAAATGATAACGGCCTTTTTCAAAGCTGAGGTGGCTATTGCCAATCATGCCGAGTCCGGCGAGACCTATCGAGATTCGTTGGGACGGCGTCGTCTCGACAAGATCCTCAGCGTGATGAAGCCAGGCGACTACCTTTTCATGCAATTCGGTCACAACGACCAGAAGCAGATCAAGCAGGGGACGGGCGGTCCGTTCACCACCTACAAGGAGGAGATGAAGGCCCACGTCTTGGGAGCTCAGTCAAGGGGCGGGGTTCCGGTGATCCTCTCCTCAATGGAACGCTTGGCCTTCGACGATCAAGGACGGGCCCTGGTCAGCCTTGGCGAATACGCGGCCGCCTGCAAGCAGGTCGCGGAAGAGCTAGGGGTTGCCTTTATCGATCTCAACGAGCCAAGCCGACTCCTCTACGAAGCATTGGAGTCCCGCGGGGAAGGCAAAGCGGAGCAAGCGTTCGCGCCTGGCGACAGGACGCACCATAATAACTTCGGAGCCTATCAAATCGCCAAGATTGTGGCCCAAGGGATTGCCGATAGCGACTTGGGATTGAAGGCCTATCTGGTGGACGGGTTTTCCTACGATCCTGCGAATCCGGATTCGCTCGATCAGTTTGCGGTTCCGTCGAGCCCCATTGCCACGAACCTTCGTCCGCTGGGCGATTGAGGTATCCAGTTTGCTGTGACTGGAGAGACCTAGCTAAGGCTCGTCAGCGCTAGTGGGATAGGGTAGCGTGCAGGACGCTAGAACTTGAACAGAACTTTTCCGGATTTGCCGGACTGGTTGGCGTGCTTCAGCGCTTTTTGCCAATCTTCGAGCGGATAGGTGGCAGCGACGTCAACGCGGATCTTGGCGTTCTCCATGAATGTGAAAACCTCGTTGTGCAGGGCGAGGATGTCCTCGCGAGCAGCGGTGGCGTACCATTTGCTCACCCAGAATCCGCGGAGGCGAATGTCGTTGAAAATCAAATACCGGGTAGGGAAGGGCGCGGGTTCGCGGTCCATGCCTCCAAAGGTGATGAGGGTGCCGCCGTCGGCAAGAATTTTGCACATGCCGAGGGCGCTGGAGCCGCCGACGGAGTTGAGGGCGATCTTGGCTTTTTTGCCGTTTGTGGCTTCGAGTGCGGCCTTGGCGGCGTCACGGTCGTCAACCAGCACGACGCCGGCGCCGAGTTTCTTGAGGGCGGGGGTGGCGTCGAGGTTGCGCACGAGGTTGACGGTTTTGATGCCGAGATGGCTGGCGATTTGAATGACCAGCTTGCCCACGGCAGAGGTGGCGGCGTTTTGTACGATGATATCGCCAGCCTGCAGCTTGGCGAAGTCGTGCATGAGTTTCCATGCGGTGGCGGGATTGACCCAGCCCATGGCCGCTTGCTCCATGGGGAGCTTTTCAGGCGCGGGGAAGAGGGTTTGGCAGTCGACGACGGCGTGGCTTTGCCAGGATCCGACGCTGCTGGGAACGAAGATCTTTTGCCCAACGCGGAAGCGGGTGCCTTCGCTGCCAAGTTCCAGGATTTCGGCAACTCCCTCCAAGCCCGCGGTGGCGGGGAGCTCCGCCAATTCGCCGTAGGTGCCGCCCACGCGTCCGAAGTCGGCCGGGTTGATGGGAGCGGCGAGGACTTTGAGCAGGGCTTGCTCTGGCTTTAGCTCGGGAAGCTCGATGGTTTCGAGGGTGAGTACCTCGGCGGGCTTGCCGAAACTTGCGTGACGAAGGGCGGTGGTTTTTTGCATAGCCATGAATGGGAGTGAAGCGGAGCTAGGGGGCTTTGCAATGAACTTGGTGGCTTTGCAGTGGCCTTCCCCGTGTATCGCGCGATGTTTAGTTGAGTAACTTATAGGCGCCTTTAGCGTTTGCGCAAATGACGAAAGTGTATCTCAGGAGTCCGGAGCGTAGGGATGGCAAGGAGTTCGTGGCGGCGACGAAAGCGAGCGAAGCGATGCATCGTCCCTGGGTCTTCCCGGCTCAAGACTTGCGAGGTTACTATGACTACTTGGAGCGTATCCAAGATTCCAGACAGGAGGGGTTCTTCGTGTGCCGGGTGAGCGACGATCGAATCGTGGGGGTGGTGAATCTAAACGAGATCGTGAGGGGGGCCTTTCAAAGCGCCTACGTCGGCTATTGGGGAGTGGCGGAATTCGCTGGGCAAGGCTTGATGAAGGAGGGGCTCGCCCGAGTTGTCGACCGCGCCTTCAAGGTCATGGCCCTGCATCGGCTGGAGGCGAACGTCCAGCCAGGCAATCAGGCTTCTATCGGTTTGGTAAGCGGTCTGGGTTTCCGCAAGGAAGGCTTCTCGCCCAAGTACCTCAGCATCGGCGGCGAATGGCGCGACCACGAACGCTGGGCAATCCTCCGCGAGGAATGGGGAGGCGTGGATGAGGTGGTGGGGAGCTGAGGCGCCTGTGAAATTAGAACGAACCCCTTTCTGCTGAGTGGGGTGTCCATATTAAAGATGGATACAGTTAAGGGGGGAGATATTCTAGGTATTGAATAGGTAGTTATTAGTGTACGGTAAGTAGAAATAATTAGATATCGCTTGACTCGTCGGTGATTAGTTTTTGTTCATGGCTACCTTGTTGGTTTCATCGTTGTTGAGGCCTACCAAGGATCCCCTTCCTCTTGTATGTTCCCCATGAAAAAGCGAAATACCGTTCTTCGGTACGTCTTGCAACTGCTTGTCGCCTTCCTGCTGTCAGTGCACCTCACCGCAGAAACAGGAGATCGACTGGCAACTGCTTCGATTATTATAGAACACCCTCCGACTATCAATGGCCTCGTCGATGGCGATATTCGATTCAACAAGGAAGGGGTGCTTAATCTGAACAGTGGTGCTGAGATCTCTGGTATTTTGAAAGTACCTGGCACTCCAACGGTTAAGATCAACGCGAATGGCTTTGTCGGTGAAATACTTGAAGGCGAGGGCAGCGTGTATCCATCAAATTACCGAGTACATGTGAACGGTAGTGCGATCGTGAGTACAGTACTGACAAAGTCCGATCCCGAGCCCCTTAGCCATCCAAAGTCCGCTATCGCTCCATCTGGGTATCGAAAGGTAACAATTAACTCACCCTTTGATGATCCGGGGGATTTCGCTACGATCAGAGATTTCAGTGTAAACTCAGAAGGCCTGAGTTTTCATGTTTCTCCTGGAGCATATGGTAGATTTAGCCTGAGTAACGGGTCCGAACTCGTGTTAGGTTCCTCAGGATCAAACGAGCCTGTTGTCTATTCGTTTGAGCGTATTCAACTAAATGGAAACTCAAAAATCACTCTTTTGAGTGAGGTCGTTATCGATCTAAGCAACGGATTTTCGACGAGCGGGACAATAGGAAGCGAGGAGCATCCAGAGTGGTTGTCGCTCAACGTCTCAAAGGGTGGGGTAAACCTCAACGACCATGGCCGCATCTACGGTAGGCTCAAAGCTCCGGTTGGGCACGTAAATATCAATTCGCACGCCAGACTTGAGGGGGCGTTGGAGGCAAACCGTCTGAATTTGAATGCCAAGGGGGAGATCGTGGCTCGTCTAGCGGTGAATCCGACTGAGAACACACCTCCGGTGGCAAGCGGTAAGACAGTGGATACTCTAGAGGATGTGCCGATCGCTCTTGCCTTGATTGCGAGCGACGCGGATGGAGATGAACTTGGCTACACCGTCCTCGCGTCCCCCGAAAATGGGGTGCTGAGTGGAGAGCTTCCAAATCTCATTTATACGCCAGATCTAAATTTCTTTGGAACGGACTCTTTTACTTTTTCCGCAAATGATGGATTCGAAGAGTCGAATGTAGCTATGGTTACGATAGAAATAGAGTCAGTGAACGACGTTCCAGTAGCAGCCGCATTGAGTCACTCTACTTTAGAGGATGCTCCAGTTGAGATGCAACTTAAGGGAGAAGACGCCGATTCCACCAATCTAGTTTTCAACATTACAGAAGAGCCTCGATTTGGTTCTCTTGATCTCAGTGAATTGCCTAGGGTTAGGTATATTCCAAATCAAGATTCGGATGTAGACGACACGTTCACATACACGGTTTTCGATGGTGAGGCTACATCTGATCCGGCGATTGTAGCAATCAGCGTCACTCCAGTAAACGACGCCCCTGATGCTTTGCCACTCCGATTTGAATTACTTGAGGACAGCGTGCTGGACTTAACCTTGGTAGGGGCGGACGCAGAGGGCGCCCAATTGGAATTCGAAATTGTGAATCAGCCTGCCTATGGTTCGATTGAGTTGTTGCAGTCGCAGGATCCCATAGTGGATCCAGATTACAAATATGTGCCTAATCCGGAATGGTTTGGCAGTGATCGTTTTACTTACCGTGTTTTCGATGGCGTGGACTATTCCGGTGAGGTTTCGGTCCTGATTGGTGTGCAACCGGTCAATGACCGACCGGTTGCAGTAGGCGATTTGGCTTCAGTCAATGAAGATAATGTTTTGATTGGAGAGCTTGATGGGGATGACGTCGATGGAGACAACCTATCGTTCGCTCTCGAGACAACCCCTACGAGTGGCTCAATTTTAGTCACAAGGGAGGGGGATTTCGAATATTTGCCTGAAACTGATTACTTTGGAAACGATTCCTTTACCTTCTCAGTATCCGATGGAGTCCTTCAATCTGACCCTCAAACGTTTAATATTGTTGTATTGCCAGTCAATGATACCCCTGTCGCAATATCCGACTCGGTGAACGTTACAGAGGACGTTCCGCTGCAGATTACCCTCGTCGGAACCGATGTCGAGGAGGGCCAGCTAAGCTATGCTATTACGAACCCACCAGCTCATGGTAGTTTGAGTGGGACTGCTCCTGACCTACTGTATACCCCGAATCTAAATTATTCGAGCCCTGAAGGGGATGGTTTTTCGTTCATCGTCAATGACGGGGAGCTGGATTCTCAGATCGCGAATGTGGAGATTGCTTTCGCTCCTGTTAATGACATCCCTTCTGCAGAGCCTGTTGAGTTTATCACGGTTGAGGATACCCTCCTCTCGGAATTACTCACGGGAAGCGATATCGAAGGGGATGTGTTGACTTTCAATCTTGCTCAGCCTGCCGAAAATGGAGTCGTTTCCATAGGCACGAGTGGATCGTTTACTTACCTGCCCGATCCCGACTTTTACGGCTCTGATTCATTCACCTTCACAGTCTCTGACAATGTTTCGATATCGACACCCTCTATCGTTTCTCTAACCGTGAGTCCGATCGACGATGCTCCGGTTGCGAAGAGCCTCAGTTTGGAGATAATTGAAGACACGCAATATAACGGTTTTTTGCAGGGAGAAGACTCTGATAATGACCTCTTAGAGTATGGAATGGCCTCACCTCCGGTGTATGGAGTTGTACGGATCCAGAGCGATGGTTCATTTATGTATGTGCCAAACGAAAACTTCTACGGGCAAGATCTATTTTCCTTTTTCGTGTCGGACGGAAACTCTAATTCGGATCCCGCTGGTGTCATCATTTCGGTAGTTGGCGTCAACGACGGGCCGGCAGTTGTTTCTACGAACTTTTCTGTGCCGGAGAATCAAAGTTTACCGATTATTCTCGAGGGATTCGATGTTGAAGGAGATTCAATTACTTTCTCTATCATCTCCAGCCCGCTAAATGGAATTTTGCTAGTGGATGGAGTCGAGCTTACGGACTTTCCGGCCCGTGTCCCATGGGAAAAACTCGTATATGTTCCAACAGCGGGATACGGTTCAACAGAGTCGTTACAAATTGCGGCTAACGATGGATTAGAAGATTCGGTAGTCGCTACGATCTCTATCTCAATTGAAGAGGCAGTTAATCAAGCGCCCATAGTGGACGCTGGCTCCGATGAAACCTACTTTGTCTCGGCGTCATTGAGTCAAACAGGCGGTGCTGGGGCGCTTGTCGTTTGCAGTGACGAATGGGCACTCAGCGACCATGCATACTCGGTGGCTCCAACCACTTCCGCTTTCGCTCTCAACGTTATCAGGCTCTTTGCGGATGAGCCAGGCTCTACGTTTTTGGCACGAAGCGAGGCGGGTTACCGGGGATTTGCCCAAAGCGAGTTTATCGGTGACGTGGAGGATGAAGGACATGCCATGGTCGTTGATCCGTACGGACCTCTGTCGCTTGAATACCTTTCTAGTTTTTCTGCCGTCTTCGTTGATGCCACTTACCCTGTGGATCGAGACCTTCTTGGGCAGTATCTCGAGAGCGGCGGTAACGTGTACATCACCATGGCTTCTGCATTTGTGGATCCATTAGATGAAGCTGAGTTTTGGAATCCGTTCCTAGCTGAATATGGGATGAGCATAGCATCGTCATGGAACGGTCTAAATGCGAATATTCCCATGGAGACCGGCAATGCATTATCGGAGGAGGTTGAGAGGCTTTATTATTGGAATGGAGCGAGTATCACGCTTCAAGATCCTGACGATCCGGCGTTGACTGTCGTGCAGAAATCGGGAGGCGAGCTTCTAATGGTCGCTAGATTCAAAGGCTTTGAAGCTAGTACAATGCTGGATGGATCAGTTTCAGATGATGGATTGCCTTTGGGTTCTGAAGTAGTCTCTGATTGGAAGTTGATTGAGGGCTCGGATGACATTTCGTTTGGGGATTTTTCCGAACCTCAGTCTCGGGTTTCCTTTTACGCTCCGGGAAGTTATAGTCTCAGACTGGAGGCTACAGATGGCGAGTTGGTGGCAAGCGATGAAGTCGAATTTCTCGTTGTACAAAATCAGGCACCGATTGTCTCTGCGGGTTCGAATGTCTACGCATCAGGTCCTACTGCCGCAATCGATCTAAACGGTTTTGTCTCAGATGATGCGCTTCCATCTGATACGCTTCTAACAGAGTGGACCGCGAGTTACGGCCCCTCGTCCCTTTTGTTTTCCGATGCAACAGATCCTGAAACTAGCGTTTCAGTGGTTGACCCAGGTGTATACGTTCTGTCCTTGGAGGGTAGCGACACGCTGGATCGAAAGTCTGACACGACCGAATTGCGAGTTGGCCCTTTGGAATCAGCTCCAGTTGCAGCGAGCATCGCGGCTTGGTGGCCCTTCAATGCCTCCCCCAAAGATATGATTACGGGGGGCAATTCATTTAGATCTACGGAAGATCTAGTATTCGAAAATGCCAAAGTGTCCGCAGGATTACTGTTGGAAGGGCGTTCGAGTCCTATTTGCGTATCGGCTGGATCCAGTCTCGATGTTGGCAAATCTGAATACGGTTTCACAGTCGAAGCTTGGGTGAAGCCGAGCGAGTTTCGAGATGCTGCAATCGTTGAGTGGTCTTCTTCTGAAGAGAGCGGTGTTGGTTTCAGGCAGTGGTATTTTGGTCGAGGTTTATATGGTTTTATCAGGGATACCGATGGGAATGAGCACACCGTTTTCGTTCGTGATGTTCTCGAGGTCGATGTATGGCAGCATATTGCTTTGTCTTACGATAGAAAGACCGGAACAGCCCGCATCTATATAGATGGTCGGTTGGTGAAAAAAACGAATCTAGGAGTTTTCACACCCAAAACGAACTTGGATCTTTGTTTGGGTGGTTCGAAGCACTCAGGACTGCTTTACCAAGGAGCAATCGATGAATTGGCGCTTTATCGCGAGCCGCTGGAAGATGGGGAGGTTTCGGCTATTTATGCTGCTGGATTAGCCGGAAAGTTGCCTGTCGAATATTCCTACCCAACTGTCGACGCTGGAGTAGATCTAGTCCTCAAGGATTCTGAGGCACCCGCCCAGCTAAATGCGGTCATCAAGGATGATTCTAGTGAGGTTGTGGTTGGTTGGAGTCTTTACGACGGCCCAGGGAGCGTGGCTTTCACGGATAGCGGATCCCTCTCAACGGAAGCTCATTTCGATACCGCCGGAATATATCTTCTCGAGGTTTCTGTATATGATGGAATTGTTCGATCATTTGATAGAGTTGAAGTGAGAGTGGGTACGAGGTCCGTCGATCCCGCAAATAGCCTAGCTGCTTGGTGGCCCCTAAATGGAACTCCTGAAGAGGTATTGAATGGCAAGCACGATTTTGAACTTGATGTTGGCACAGAATTTGGGACCGGTTTCTCTTCGCTCGGCGTAGATTTCGACGGCAATCCAGGCGTTCTAGAGGCACATGCGGCGACTGGCCTAGACATCGGACCGTCCCCGCAAGGGTGGACTGTTGAGTTATGGATGAATCCATCGGAGTTTCGAGATACACCTCTTGTGGAATGGGCGGACGACTCTAGCTATGGAGTCAGTCTTAGGCAATGGTGGTTTGGTCGTGGACTCTATGGCTTTATCCGTGATGCTTCAGGTGTTGTACACGAAGTATTCGCTCAAGATGTGCTTGAGCTGAACAGTTGGCAGCATGTGGCGCTGTCCTACAGTCCATCTACCGGTGTCGCCAGTTTGTATCGCAACGGTGAAGAGGTGGCTGTTAAGAAAATTGGACTAGTCGATACTCAGACTTCGTTCGATTTTGTAGCGGGTGGTTCTCCGAGGGAGGATCGTTATTTTATTGGAAAGCTCGATGAGATTTCCCTCTACAACGAATCGCTGTCGAGGGCACAGATTTCAGCTATTTACGGAGCAGGGGCCTCTGGCAAGACGCCTTTGAACAACAAGGCACCAGTTGTCAGAGCGGGAGATGACCTTACGCTGCTTGACCTTGATTCGCCTGTTTATCTATCGGCCACTGTTGACGACGACGGGTTGCCGAATAATTCCCTCAGTATCCAGTGGTCTACATTTAGTGGACCGAGCTCGGTCTCCTTCTCAGAGGAAAACGCTGCGGCCACTTTGGTTCAGTTTGACGCTGAAGGCGTATACATCCTCGAAATCGCGGTCAGCGATGGAATCTCTCGTTCGACGGATACCCTGACCGTGAGAGTGGGTCCTGCGGCGGCCGAAACTTTGTCTGGCATTGCCGCTTGGTGGCCGCTTGACGATGATCCTAGCGAAGCTGTATCTGGTGTTCACAACCTTACGATCCACCAAGGAGTAAACTTTGCTACGGGCATCGTAGGCGAGGGTCTGAACTTCGATGGCGTTTCAAGCCGAGCCTCCGCATTGGGTGGAACTGGAATTGACGTAGGTGCATCGGAAGATGGGTTGACTCTCGAGCTTTGGGTAAACCCGTCCGAGTATAGGGACACTCCGCTTGTCGAGTGGGCTGAAGGGAGCCTCTCGGGCGTAAGTCTCAGGCAGTGGTGGTACGGGCAGGGGGTATTTGGCTTCTTGCGCGACACCTCTGGGAACGAGCATACCTTATCCGCTTATAACGTCATGCAGTTGGATAAATGGCAGCACGTGGCTCTGACCTACGATGCAGTGAGCGGTATGGGGCGCTTGTACTTGGATGGTGCGGAAATAGCTTCAGAAAACCTCGGTTTGTTTACGCCGCAAACGAGTCTAGATTTCGTGGCAGGCGCTTCGCTTGCCGAAGGACGTTTTTTCAAAGGCAAGTTGGACGAAATCACGCTTCACAAGCGTCCGCTGTCGCCTGTGGAAATTGAGTCGATCTACCAAGTAGGTTCGAGTGGATATGCCTCCTACCCGTCATTGAATCTGCCCCCGTCGATCAGCGCTGGTCCGGACCTTACGATAGGGAGCATCTCCGGTCCGATTGAACTGACGGGTATTGCGGTTGACGATGACAAGCCTACCGGCCAACCGTTGCAGATAAGTTGGACTCAGAAGAGTGGCCCTGCTGCATCTATTTCCTCGCCTCATTCATTGATTACGCCGGTTGTCTTACCGGAGGTTGGCGATTACGAATTCGTTCTCAGTGTCGACGATTCTGAATACATGGTCAGCGACTCGATACGAGTGCGCGTTGGAGTATTCGAAAACAATCCTCCAATTGTGTCAGCGGGGATGGATCGCACGGTTCAGGTCGGCGAAATCCTGACGCTTGAAGGAAGTGCTCTAGACGATGACTTGCCCTTGGGTCACAGTCTTTCGACGTCTTGGACGGTCGTATCAAGTGCGGGACGGTTGACTTTCGATGACCAGTACGACCCGCAAAGTGGGGTGGTTTTCGGTAGCGCTGGCGTTTACCAGCTGCGCTTAGATGCGTACGATGGAGAGTATCTTGCCTCAGATCTGATAACCGTTACCGCCTACGATGACGTTGACGTTTCTTTGACGCTGCCTGCGACAGGCGACGTATTTACTCTGGAGCAAAGCATCATTCTTCAAGCCGACGCCTTCGCAGGCCAAACACCTGCGAGGTCTGTGGAGTTTTTCGTAAACGGCGAATCAGTTGGAAGCGTTCCCCCGCTTCCCGGGTCGCTTACGCACAGGTTGAGCCTACCAGCCGCTTTGGTCGATGTGGTCAATGGGAGGATAGCCGTGTACGCGGTCGCGAACGATGGTCGTGGGCAGGCTGCTACATCGAAAATCCACGAGATTTCCGTCGTAGATCCCCAAGTAGCTGCGCCGGTGGCGATCCTCTCGCAGGATCAAGCGTCAATCGTTACTGCCCCAACGGATTTGATGGGAACTGCCTCTTCCGAGATCATCGATCGTTACGAGGTTTTAATCCGCAAAGCGGGTGAGGTCACTTGGAGAACTCTTGCGTCCTCCGAATCGCCGGTAGTGGAAGGATTGCTCGCTGCTTTAGATACGACGGTGCTGCTTAACGGATTGTATGAGCTTCGCTTGGAGACAACCGATCTGCTGGGACGCACTGCCAGCGACGAAGCGGTAATCGTAGTCGATGGAGGCATGAAGGTTGGAAACCTATCGCTAGCCTTCGAAGACCTCAGCGTCCCTGTATCCGGATTTCCGATGCAGGTAGTACGATCCTACGATAGCAGAGATGCTTCAAAAGGCGACTTCGGAAACGGATGGCAGATGGCTCTAAGCAACATGCTTATCCAGAAAAACCGTCCGATCGGAACGAACTGGATGGCGACCCAAGAAGCCGTATCTGTCCCGTTCTTTGGCGATACCATCCGTTACCGCGTCGAATCGTCCCGCGACAACCTCGTATTGATTCGACTGCCGGATGACTCGGTCGCGGTTTTCAAGGCAGTCGCCAGCCCGGCTTACAAGGACCACACCCCGCTTCGGGATCCGAAGATCGCATTCGAACCGCTGGGCGACACGCTCGGCTCGCTCGAAATAGTCGGAGACGACGAGGTATGGATCAGTTCCTTCAGCGGAGAGACTGACCTCGAGTCCGAAGCCTTCGCCTTCGACGTCTTCGATCCCAAGCGTTTCAAGTACACCACGGAGGAAGGGCAGGAGTTCGTGATCGACGAGGACCTAGGTCTTCTCTCCATGACGGATCGTAATGGCAATACGCTGACCATCAGCGACGATGGCGTCGCTCACAGCAGCGGTCTTGGCATTGCGTTTACTCGGGATGCAGAGGGCCGCATTACCGCGATCACAGATCCGGAAAATCAGACTCTCTCGTACGCCTACGATGCGGAAGGTAGACTGGAGACCTTCACCAATCGGAGCGACGAGACCTTCACCTACCTCTACGAAAACCCGCACTTCCCGAATTACCTGACCGACATCGTCGGTCCAGACGGCAAGTCTGTGCTTGCCAGCGAATTTGACGCCAACGGCAGGCTTGCCTCCCAGACGGACGCGAACGGGGAGAGCTTCGACTTCATCCATGATATCGAGAACTTCAAGGAGACCGTGGTGAACCGCCTCGGTGTAACAACAGTTCACACCTACGATATCGAAGGGGACGTGACTCTAACCGAGGTCTTCGATACGGAAGGCATCCTCGTGCAGTCGACCGCTTACGAGTACGACGCTCGAGGAAACGAGACGAAGGTGACCGATTCCCTCGGAAACGTTACGGAGCGCAGCTACGATGGCAGCGACAACCTCCTCAGCGAAACCCAAACCGTATCCGTGGATGGAATACCGACTGCCTCCACGACCTCCTACACTTACGATTCAGCGAATAATCCGCTTACCATTACGGATGCATTGAGCAACACCACTACCTTCGCCTATGACGCCAGCGGCAACCTGTTGTCACAAACGGATGCCTTGGAGAATGTCACGCAGTTCACCTACGATGCCAGCGGGAACCTCGAGTCCATCACCGATCCGTTAGGGAACCAGACCGTTTTCACTATCAGCCTCGAGGGCTATCAAACCTCTAGCGCTGTCTATGACGCTGATGGCGTCCTTGTCCAGTATCAGAGTTTCGAGTACGACAGTCTAGGCCAACAGATTCGCAGCAAGGACTACGATTTGCCCGAAGGCGCTAGCGAGACGACGCAAGCCGTGCTCTACCGCTACACGGACTACGACTACGATGGGGAAGGGCGGCAGACCTCTACTGTTGTTTACGATGCGAACGACATCCTTCTGACTTCGTCTTCAACCGATTACGACTCCCGCGGCCAGGTTTCGCGGCAGACCGATGCCCTCGGCCGCTATTCAGAGTTCGTTTACGATGACTACGGAAACCGTACGCAATCCGCTCGGTACGATGAGAATGACGCGCTCCTCGCTAGCGAGTCCTGGACTTACGACGCCGAGGGTCGTCAATCATCGTACTCGGACGTCCTAGGCCGGTTGATGAAGTACGACTATGACGCCCACGGTCGTCAAACCACCGTCCGCTTCATCGGTCTTGTCGATGAGAACGGAGAGGACCTCGATCCGTCCGACAATACTGAGACGCACACCATCTACGATTCGATCGGCAGGGTGGAGGCCACCGTAGACGAGCGAGGCAAAGTCACTCTCTACGAGTACGACGAAAACTGCGGTTGCTCCGGTCACCGGGCCAAGGTTATCGATCCGCTGCTCAACGAGACTGTGTCGTCCTACGACTTGAACGGAAACCAGACCTCCGTGCTCGATGCCAATGGTCACTTGACGCTTTTCGAGTACGACGCGCTCAACCGTCCGACACGCACCACCTTCCACGATGGCACCTACAACGAAACGGTCTACGACGCCCTCGGTCGCCGGATCGCGATCATTGATCAGAATGGCCTAAGAACTGACTACGTCTATGACGCTCTTGGCCGTCTGGTCGAAGTCCGGCAGCCTGCTCCCGCCGCTGGCGATCCTCGTCCTGTCACTTATTACGGCTACGACAGCAGGGGCAACCAGACCTCCCAGATCGACGCCGAAGGCCGTGAGACTAAGTACGAGTACGACGAGCTGGGCCGCCGCGTGAAGCGCATCCTCCCGGAACTCCAAGAGGAAAGCTACCAATACGACGCGCTAGGCAACCTCATTGCCAAGACCGATTTCAATGGCTATACTACCGTTTTTGAGTACGACCGACAGAACCGCCTCGTGAAAGAAACCGCCGACCCGACTCATCCGTCCCTGACGCATTACAACGCTCCCTCTTGGATCGAGCGCAGTTACGACGTCGCCGGCAACCTGCTCACCTCCGCCGTCGTCAACGGCCAATCGCATGGAGAGCAGACTCTCTACAACGAGACGCGAACTTACGACGAGCGCAATCGCCTCGCGACTCGCTCCACGCCTGAAGGGACCTTGTCCTACGCTTACGACGTAGCCGGAAATCTCGAGTCGACGACTTCATCGAATGCCGACGGTATCCAGAACCGTTATACCTACGATGCGCTCAATCGACTGGAATCGGTCAATGACGACCGCTTGGCGGCCAGCCTATCCTTGACCAGCTACACCTACGACGATGTGGGCAACTTGGATACGATCGTCTACGGCAATGGCATCCGTCACGACTACGCCTACGACACGCTCAACCGATTGACGAATCTCTCAATCTTGCGAAGCGACACGAGTTTAGCCCAGAGTTATGCCTACACCCTCGGCAATGCCGGTAACCGAGAAACGATCGCGGAAGCCCGCGGACGAGTGACGCATTACGAGTACGATAGCCTCTACCGGCTGAGCAAGGAGACGATTCTCGGCACCTCGAGCGGAGCTAGCGGGATCGTTGCTTACGGCTACGACGCCGTAGGCAATCGTACCAGCCGCGTTTCTAGCTTGCACGGAGTGAACGGGCAAAACTTCACCTACGACGACAACGACCGGCTCGACGGAAACGTCTACGATGCGAACGGCAATACGCTCAGCTCTGTCGATGGCCGTGAGGGGATTTCGGATACGGTCACGGACGTCTACGATTTCCGGAACCGCTTGATCCGCCGCATCCGTGAAGACGGGCAGGTGATCAATCTCAGTTATGACGCCGACGGCAACCGGGTCGGCAAGCAGTTGCTGGATATATCCCAGTCCGTGCTTCGTAACACGAGTTACCTAGTGGACCTCAACAACCACACCGGCTACGCTCAGGTCGTCGAGGAACGTCTCAACGAAGGAGCAGGCTACAGTCTAGCTGCCCGCTACACCTACGGTCACGATCTGATTAGCCAGACCCGCGATGAGGGAACGAGCTGGTACCTCTACGACGGTCACGGTAGCGTCCGAGCTCTGGTCGATGAGACGGAAACGGTCACGGACGAGTACGAGTACGACGCCTTCGGTATCCTGCTCAGTTCGAGTGCTGCGACCAAAAATGTATACCTCTACACGGGCGAGCAGTACGATGCCGACCTTGGAATGTACTTTCTGCGAGCCCGTTACTTGAATGCTGGCACCGGACGTTTCCACAACATGGATACCTACGAGGGAAGGAACGGCGAGCCGTTGACGCTGCATAAATACCTCTATGCGCACAACAACCCGGTGATGATGGTCGACCCGAGCGGGAACGTGGCGATGGTTACCTTAGCTCAAGGGAATTTTGCCAGGTTAATGCTGCACTCGATGGCGGCATTTAGAACAGCGTTTCTTGTTAACGTTGGTATCCAAGCTCGCACTGTTTCGGTTGCTGCACCTCTGATTAGGGAGCTACAGGGTCTGTCTGCCGAGTTGGCTTCTCTCAATCCTGCAGGAGCAGCCAATATAAATGGGATGATTGATACCCTTCAAGATATGATCAACCCGCAGGAATCTCTCTTTAAGACTCTTGCGCTTTCCTCTTACGCTGGTTTTGCCGCATCATTACCTCCTCCGTGGAACAACATAGGTTGGATTCCGACGATAATAAACTCAGGTAAACAGGCGGCTTTGGTTTATTACATTAACGCAGCTGCCTATGCATCCATAGGCTTTGATAGCGATAAGTTGAGTCTTCGCTCGGAAATTGATCTTCATTCAATCAGTTCGATATTGAGCGTTGTCTTTGGTTTTAGAAGTCCTGCTAAGGACATCGCTCCGGCAACCTCGCTTGTCCGTGATCTTAGGTCTGGAAGTTTTAGAAGTGCAGGAGCAAACTTAGAGCAGCTCGGGCTTAATCTGTCGCACTACGGTCATGTTGGAGCACATGCTCTGTCAATGTATGAGGGAAGAAGTGGCACTGCTTCTGTCATTGGTGGAAGTGGAAAGGTGGTCTATGTGGGGACTGGAGTCTTCAGCCGATAGAATTATGGACCCGATTCAGTTTTTCCAAATGACGCCATTTAGCCTCTTGCTAAATATATTTTTCTTAAATGCTCCCTGCTCATGGGTCTGCTATTATTTTGAGCGGAAAAAATCGTTTTTCTGGATCATGATAGTTGGCACTACAGGATTGCTTGTTTGCTCTGTAGTTGCCGCGATCAATGGGAGTTGGAAGGTGCTTTACCTAGAAAATCTGATCCTAGGTGTTTTTAGTTTAGCTCTTGGTTTTTGGTATAGTTTGAGGAAGGGGAAGGAATCGAAGCAATGGACTCACTTCGAAGATTAATCCATAAACCAACTACAACTCAACTTGCGTTCAACTCCTGCAGTGTGGCACATGCTCCTCGGCAAGCTCGTCGGTGCTCCGCACTGCTGCCAGCAAAGCTGTCATCTCATGTGCTCTGCTTCGTCGGCACAGTCAGCTAACCTAGCTTCCTTCCACGCCTCCTTGCATATATAGTGCCCCACCCGTCAGGGCAGCAGCACCCAGCCCGCCAGCCGTTCCGTCTGTCATGCTTGCTGCTTGCTTCCCTTCCTCCCCGGGACCCGCCCCGCGAGCTTTCGTCACTTCGTGCCGATGCGGGGCACCCGATCCCTGTCCTCCCACACACAGTGTGGGGGCTCCGAGGCGCAGGCCGTGTGTCTGTGCCGGTGCCTGGAACGCTCGCTAGCCCCGGCTTGCGATTCGCGTCTCCACCTACGCCAGCAAACTAGTCCCTTCGGGCCGTCGGACAAGTGCTGTCGCTTCACGGCGTAGCCGCGAATCGCCAGCTCGGCGGCTGCGGCGTCCAGCCAATGGCCCCGCCACCCGGCCCACGCCTCTCCGCCCTTACGGACTGAAGATCTAGCGAACGCACTCGCAAGCGAGAGCGAGCCGTGGGTAAAACCTAGGCCATCCTTCGTACCTCAGGAAGGCCCCGATCTTGTCGGGCCTAGCCCCCGACGCTTTTATCCTTTAGCGGCTTCGATAGGTTAGCCTTCGCCGTCAAGGTCGTATCCGCTCCGCGGATCTCCACCTTGACGCCTGCGGCTGATGTTTTTGGGCCGCTAAAGAAAAACAGTCGGAATCAGACTGCGGAACCCGCTTCTTCCGCCTGAAGCAATATCTCGCCTTGCACGTGTTCGCCGAACTCCTCGAGCTTCGAGGCGAGCTCGAGCGGATCGAGCTGAAGCGTCGTCTCCTCAATCGCGTTGATTCCGGCCGCGAAAGGATCGTTCAGCACGGCGACGGAGTCGTTGGGAAGCTCGGTTCGAAATGCCGGCAGGTAAAGCATGTTCGGAAACTCGTCGTTCTTGACGGCTTCGATGAAGGCCTCGGGGAAGCCGTGGTCGACTTCGCTTTTGCGAAGCGAGTAGATCGGAGCGAAGACGTAGTAACTAGGGTTGGGAGCCTTGGGCAGGATTCCGGCGAAATGATTGGCCTGCTTGCGAAGGTTGACCGGGTCGCAGTGTATTAGCAGGGCAGGACGTAACTTAACTTTGGATACAATGAGATCCTCGTTGCTCTTGAGTCCGATCTCGGGCAGCGGCATCCGCTTGTGGAACTCGACCTTCTCGGACTCTCTGGGCTTGCCGATCTCCTTTGGCGTCAAGGCTTCCGCCTTTAGGGGAAGCGTCGAAATGTCCTGCCCCTCCTTGAGGAAGCCGAGTCTCAACCCGATGGCTCGGTTGGATATCATTGGGGCCGGCGCCCAAAATATCTGGCCGGGCCTGTGGGTCCGCTGTCCGACTTTGCTTAGAATTATGTAGGGATCAGCCATCCTTAAGTCCTCTGAGTTCCTCGATCGCTTCCTTGCTCATGAAGGCTGACTTGCCCTCGATCTTCGGCAGGTCCGCAGTTTTTTGCTTAGCGATGACGTCCATCGCCTCCTTGTAGGCAGGCGACTCCATCGCCTCTCTCCACTTCCTGGCCTTCGCCTTGAGGCGTTCGGCCTTCGCTTGGTATGCGGCTCTTCTGCTTGCTCCCGCTTCGGTCGCCTTGGGCATCTCCATAGTCGCCGGCTTGTCGATGAAGGCCGGCATCTCTTTGTTTACGGGAACGGTGGAGAAGTCGAGCTCGTCGCCTCGCTCTGCGGCGAGCATCGGTTCGGTTCGTTCGTAGCAGAAGTCTATGACTTTGCTGACGTCGCGGTCCTTGAATGCCTTCAGGATGCTCTGGATCATGCCTTCCATCCCGATGGATAGCTTCTCGTTGATGCGGTCGAAGCCGTAGAACTCTCGTTCGTCGTCTTCCCTGAAGTCTCTCCACCCGACTCTGAAATGGTCCTGGACGCCGTTCATTGCAATGGAGGCATCCTGAGACCAGGGGCCGTAGTGGAAGAACTTCCAGTTTATGGCGGTGGCTTGCCTGCCGTGAAATCGCCAGTGGCAGTAGTCGAGGAGGTAGAGGTACTTGGTGAACTGGATCTTGTCGGGCCAATGGCCAGCTTCTAGGCATCGGGAGAACAGAATCTTCCCAATATCAACTGTATTAGAATTATCCATACGAATCTAAGACGCCTGCGCGAGCAGGGCGTCCACGACCTTGAGGATCTCCTTCTGCCTCGTTTGAGGCAGCTTTCGAATCGCCTCGAAACGGCGTTCGAGCTGCGACGCAGGGCCACGCTTGCCGTTTTTGCGTTCGAGGCCTAGCAGCTCCTCCTCGGTCGTGCTCAATGCCTGAGCGAGCGAGGGTAGTCTTTCAAGGGGAATCCGCCTGAAGCCTCGCTCGTAGTGCGCGTAGGTCCCTTGGGATATGCCGAGACGCTCGGCGACCTCGACTTGCGTCAGTCCTTCGTTCTTGCGCAGCTGAATTAGTCGCTGGGCCATGGCGTTGTTGAAGTCGGAGTCCATGGGGAAGATCAGATTTAGTGGACGCATTATACGGGTGTTCATGGCAGATCGTGTAATTTTATGCTTTACGATATTACTGATAGTAATATTACTTCGAGTAATTATTTTCCCAACTTCGGACTTGACGCATTTTGAGAAAACCAGCCCATGCCCAGAATCCCAGAAGAAGAGCTTGAGCGGCTCAAGCGCGAGGTAGACCTCGCGACGCTCGTTCGCTCGAAGAACATCGAGCTTAAGCCCCACGGGTCGAAAGACCTCATCGGCAAGTGTCCCTTCCACGACGACGACAGCCCTTCGTTCGTGGTCACCCCATCGAAGAACCTCTTTCACTGCATGGGCTGCGGTGCGGCTGGAAGCGTCGTCGACTTCGTGATGCGAAGCGACGGCGTTTCCTTCCGTCACGCCGTGGAGCTTCTGCGAGAGCAGAACCCCCGGCTTTTTGGCGGCGAAGCCGCGAAGAGGGCGACGGTTCCGAAGCTGGAAAGCCCCGTCGCCTTCGACGCCAATGATCACGCCTTGTTTAGGCAAACGCTCGACTACTACCGCGAGCGATTGCTTGCGACGCCTCCGGCCTTGGAATACCTGGACAACCGCGGAATCTCCCGCGAAGCGATCGAGGCCTTCAGGATCGGCTTCGCCGACCGAACGCTTGGCTTGAGATTGCCGCAGAAGAACCGCAAGGACGGCGCAGAAATCCGCGAGCGCCTGACGAAGCTCGGATTGTATCGAGAGTCTGGGCACGAGCACTTTAACGGCTGCCTTGTCTTCCCGATCTTCGACGAGTCGGGGAACGTGGCGGAGATTTACGGTCGCCGGATGGGCAAGCAGAAGAGCGGGATCTATCACCTTTACTTGGCTGGGCCGCATCGCGGCCTGTTGAACGCGAAGGCGTTCGAAAGCCCCGAAGTCATCCTGACCGAAAGCGTGATCGACGCTCTTACGTTCTGGTGCGCTGGCCTTCGAAACGTGACTTGCATCTGGGGAACCGAAGGCTTCACCGACGAGCATCTGGAGGCATTTAGGAGGAGGAAGATACGACGCGTCTTCCTTGCCTACGATTCCGACGAAGCGGGTGATCGAGCCGCAGAGCGTGACGCTTCGCGTCTTGGCTCGATAGGAATCGATTGCTTTCGAGTCCAGTTCCCAAGGGGCATGGATCCCAACGAGTACGCCTTGAAGGTGAAGCCTGCCTCGAAATCCCTGCCTCTTTTGATCCAGTCGGCGAAACCGCTCTTTAGCTCAAAGACCGAGGTGTGTCCTGACGAAAGGGATACGCGCGCTCTTTCCTCTTTTGAAGAGTTAGCTGCTAACTCGTTGGTCGCCGAAGAGGCGACTAAAGAGGAAATCCCTTCGCCGCAGGCGAACCATGCGGTCAAGCTGGCTCAGCTTGGCGAAGATCATGAGGTTGAAATTGGCGACCGCGTTTACCGCGTTCGCGGTCTGTCGAAGAACGCCTCGCTCGAAGTCCTGAAGATCAACTTGCGGGTGATGCATGAAGGCTTGTTCCATGTCGACAACCTCGACTTGTATCATGCTCGGCAGCGAAACGCCTTCATCGTCGCCGCGAGCGAGGAGACGAATCTGAAGATCGAGCTTTTGAAGCGCGACCTGGGCAAGATCCTTCTCGCTCTGGAGAACTTGCAGGAAAAGCGCTTGAAAGCGGAACTAGAGCCTAAATCTAGCGCAGTTGAAATCCCCGATGGATCTCGAGAGGCGGCGTTGGATCTGCTTCGCGATCCTCGTTTGCTCGAACGCATCCTGACCGACTTCGCCGCTTGCGGCGTGGTGGGCGAGCGCACGAACAAGCTTTGCGGCTATCTCGCCGCCGTATCCAGAAAGCTGGATCGCCCCTTGGCGATCATCGTTCAAAGCACCTCGGCCGCAGGCAAGACGAGCTTGATGGAAGCGGTGCTCGAGATGATGCCCGAGGAGGAGCGAATCAAGTACTCGGCCATGACGGGGCAAAGTCTGTACTACTTGGGCGAGTCAGACTTGAAGCATAAGATCCTCGCCATCGTCGAGGAGGAGGGAGCCGAAAAGGCGAGCTACGCCTTGAAGCTCTTGCAGTCCGAAGGCGAGTTGACGATTGCCAGCACGGGCAAGGACGACAACGGACGATTGAAGACCGAGGAGTATCACGTCGAAGGTCCTGCTGCCATCTTCCTGACGACGACGGCCATCGACATCGACGAGGAGCTTCTCAATCGCTGTCTCGTCTTGACGGTCGACGAAAGCCGCGAGCAGACTCAGGCGATCCACGCCTTGCAGCGTGACGCCGACACGCTCGAAGGCTTGAGGCTGAAGATCGAGCGCAAGCAGATATTGGATACGCACCGCAACGCGCAGCGCTTGCTTCGTCCGCTTCACGTCGTCAATCCCTTCGCTCCTCGATTGACCTTCCGCAGCGATCGCACGCGAACCAGACGCGACCATGTCAAGTACCTGACTTTGATCCGGACGATTGCTTTGCTTCACCAGCATCAACGCCCACTCAAACGCGAGGGAAGCCTCGAATACATCGAGGCCACGCTCGCCGACATCGAAGCCGCGAACTCAATCGCTCACGAAGTCCTAGGCCGTAGCCTGGACGAGCTGCCGCCGCAGACGCGGCGACTGCTCGGGCTTCTTCAAGGACTCGTGAAGTCGATTGGCGAAGAGAAGGGGATCGACCTCGACCAGGTGGCGTTCACTCGTCGGGACGCGCGAGCGTTCACCGGCTGGAGCAACACGCAGCTGAAGCTTCACTTGGATCGACTCGAAGATTTTGAATACATCGACTCTCTTCGCGGAACGCGGGGCTCGTCGTACGAGTACCAGCTCGCCTTCGACGGGGACGCTTCGAGCGGAAAACCTCAGCTGATGGGATTAATCGACCTCGAAAAGTTAAGGTACGACACTAAGTTTACGGGGGTAGATGGCGAGTTTGCGGGGCAAGCCGAAAAGAACACGGGGCCAAAACGCCCCAAAAACGCGGGGTGTCCGAAACCGGAAAGCGACGCAAGTCGCTCTTCCTCAGGGGGAAGCCTCGAAGTTTACCGAAACGGCCACAATCGCGAGGCCTCGCTTGAAATCCTTCCCGCAGTCGCGGGATCGTAACCGTACCCACAGATTGGATATGGAAGCCTTCGAACTGGCCGGCCTTCTTCGCGACTACTGCGAGCATCTCGAGACGCGAAATTTTGCCTCGGGCACGGTCCGCAACGCAAAGCTCTACATCGGGGGCTTTGCCGATTGGCTGGGCGAGCGAGGCGTCGAGGACGCCCGCCTAGTCACCAAGCCGATGCTTGAACGCTACCAGAGGCATCTCTTTCGTTATCGAAAGAAGAACGGGGAGCCGTTGTCCTTCGGCAACCAGCACGTGAGGCTGACGACGATCCGAGGCTTCTTCAAATGGCTTTGCCGCCGTGACGTCCTGCTGGCAAATCCCGCCGCGGACCTTGAAATGCCCAAGGTCGGGCAGCGACTGCCGAAGGCGGTCCTGACCGCTCGGGAAGTCGAGCAGGTCCTCAACGTGCCCGATCTCTCGACGCCTGTCGGCGTCCGCAATCGGGCGATCCTGGAAACGCTCTATTCCTCGGGCATCCGTCGCAAGGAGCTGGCGAACCTTCGCCTCGACGACGTCGATCTGGAACGGGGAACGGTCCTTGTTCGCAAAGGCAAAGGCGATAAGGATCGCCTGCTTCCCTTGGGCCGCAGAGCGGCCGCATGGGTGCGCAAGTACGTGGAAGAGGCGAGGGGGCAGATCGCGTTCAAGGACGGCGACAAGGCCTTGTTCCTGTCGAACTCCGGAATCCCGATCACGCCCGGCATCCTAGGCAACCTCGTTCGATCGCTGGTGGCGAAGGCGGAGATCGGCAAGACTGGATCTTGCCATCTCTTCCGCCACGCGATGGCGACCCTGATGCTCGAAGGCGGAGCCGACCTCCGCCACGTGCAGGAGATGCTAGGGCATGCCCGACTGAACACGACGGAGATCTATACTCACGTGAGCATAGGCAAGCTTATCGAGGCCCATAGGCTGTCGCATCCTGCGGAAGCGAGAGGCTTGGAATAAGACGAGGATTGAACTTTTTGAGGAAATGGCCGACTGTATGGATATGACCGCCAAAGAACTGGTTAAGAACGCGATCGAGGCCTTGCCCGACAATGCCACCCTCACGGACATCCGCGAGGAGCTGGAGGTTATCGAGGGCATCGAGAAGGGCTTGGCGGACGCGGACGCCGGGCGAGTCGTTTCCCATGAGGAAGCCGTTAGACGGATCGAATCGTGGACCTCAAGATAGTCTGGACCGAAACGGCCCTCTCTGACGTCGAATCGATAGTCGGGTACGTCGCTGACCGTAATGTCGATGCTGCCCGAAAGCTGGGCGCCGACCTGATCTCCTCAGTGGAAAGCCTGTCTTCGCTTCCTCGCCAAGGAAGGCTTTACGAGCCTAGCCGCGAGGGTGGAGAGGTTCGCGAATTGCTTTGTCGAGGCTATCGGCTCTTCTATCGGGTGAAAGACGGGCAAGGACTGGTCGAAATCGCCCGTGTCTGGCACGGAGCTCGCAGCGAGCCCCGGATGTAGTCTAAAGGCTTGCCAGAGAGCGACTAGCAGGCTTCTCTTTTAGCCGCTAATGGTCGCTCTTGCCGAATGGATCCAACAAGACGAAACCGCCTCCGATGAAGGCGGTTCTTTTGCGTCCACGCGTCTAAGCGAACTGGATACGCAGCCAAAAAACCGCGTCTGGGATTTTTTCGGGGTATCGCCGAAACCGCGTCGGGAAACCGAGCCGCAAGTCGTTGAAGCGCATCTGGTTGTTTTGGTCGTCGTCGAGTACGACGCCTCTGTGTGCTATAAATACCTCTACGTGCATGCCAATCCGGTGATTTTCGTGGACCCGTCGGGGCGTTATTCGCTTATCGAAGCTCTGTACACAGCTCGGATGGCTCAGATGATTTACCAGATTGCAGTTCCCACAATCGTTGCGGGTGTCAATATCGCTGTACAAGGGAGGATCTACCAGGTTTTGCGACCTTTAGCAGATGAACTGAGTCTGCTTTCCAAGGAGCTTCATAGTCTAAGTCCCGAAGCTGCAATGCGAATAAATGGGAGTGTTACCAAAATCCAAGATGTAATATCTGCGGGTAATATCGCGTTCAATGTCTTATTCCCAACTGCTGCCTCAGCTGTCGGTGGCTCAGCAGGCGTTGGAATTGGTTTGGGAATTGCCCTAGCTCGTGCATACCTCCTTGAAGAGTTTGTTAGTTCGGTAGTAACCAACGTTGCTGAAGGGGCATCCTTTGATAATGGGGTTGCCTATTATCGAGCTTCGGGATCGGTGAATGGCTGGAGCTCTCTTTACCGTATCTTTCGAGGTAAGCTTAATCCCGCTAATGACGTTTCGAAACTCACTGATTTTGTTCGTTCTGTGAAGGCTAGAAATGCTCATGATGCTGAAAGGAACTTTGTGAAGTTTGGAAAACGTTTGGCTCAGTATGGGGACTTTGATGCGGATTTTGGCCTTCGAGGAAGTGTTGGAGCTTTCAGTGGGGCTGGTTTCGCTTGGTTCAAAACCCAATCCGGAACGTTGACTTATGGATACATCGTTGGGGGAGGGATTTAGCCGAGGCGAAAGTGATGAAGTACGATGAAGATGGTGGAGGTGTGTCATTCGCAAGACGATTGATGGGTGCGGTTGGAGGTGCAGTGGCTGGATTAGTGGTGTCTGCGATTCTGTTTTTTATTCTAGCGGTTGAGTTGGAGATAATAAGCGACGATGACGGGCAATTTACTCTTGTTGTACGAGTTGGGGTTGTAGTTGGTTTGATTTTGGGAGTATTGTTTCCGCGCGTTTTTCTTCGGATCGGTTCTGCTTTTGGGAAGTTGATTCCTGGCTTTTGATGATGTCATAAGTATCCAGAGAAAAAGTACAGCACAACTTGCGTTTAATTCCTAGATTGTAAGGAGCCAAAATTGGGTCAAAGGAGCCCAAATAGGGGGGGCTAATAAGGTCAGGGCTTAAATCTTGATATTGTATCCACTTGCTTCACCTTTCTTCGTATGGCGAGGCCCTTGCGATTCGAATACCCCGGAGCGATCTATCACGTGATCAATCGGGGGAACTCCGGTCCTGGATCTTCGATGACGGCAAGACGCGGCAGGCGTTCGAGAAGTGCCTCTTCGAAGCCTGCGAGCAGTTTGATTGGGTATTGCACGCGTACAGCGTGATGAGCAACCATTACCATTTGGCCTTGGAAGCTACTGACCCTATTTAAAACCTAAGCCGATGGAAGCATGGATTCACTTGAGTTCTTCCAGGTGACCCCTTTTAGCCTTTTGCTGAATATCTTTTTCCTTAATGCTCCTTGTTGCTGGGTCTGCTATTACTTTGAACGGAAGAAGTGGTTTTTCTGGCTTATGGTTGCTGCCACTACTGGATTGCTTGTTTGCTCTGTGTTTGCGGTGGTAAATGGGGCTTGGCGAGTCCTATACCAGGAGAATCTAATTCTAGGCAGTTTTAGCTTAGCACTTGGGTTTTGGTACCATTTGAGGAAAGGAAAAGGTTCGAAGCAGTGGACAACCTTCGAAGATTGATCCAGAAGTGAATATCATGGCCCTTGCTTTGCCACCCCGCAGCAAGCTGCGAGGCATCATGGCAAAGCAACCCTTCGGGCTCCGGGGCTCGATGAATCGCAAGATACAGACGAAGCAAGCTTCGAGGAATGTACCCGGTTGCGATTCAACTACGTTCTATTTCTGCAGTACGACACGTGCTCCTCGACAAGCTCTTCGGGGCTTCACTCTCACGCTAGCCGCTATTGTTTGTCATGCGGGGTGTGACCTGTCCCCTGGAGTTTTTAACGGCTTAGTGCCGTAGCATTACCGTGCTATCGCGGCGCGAGGCCGCTTCCTACGTAAGCGGTACAAATTCCGCCCCCTAGACGCTTGATTGTCGATCCGCTATTTTTCCTTCATGTCTACCGAACGAGGGAAACGATACACTGCAGAACAGAAGCAAGAGCTCTTGGAGCTCTTCCGCCAAAGCGGGATGAACGCGTCGCGCTTCTGCAAGGAGATGAACGTGAGCTATCCCACGCTCAGGCGCTGGCTCGGCCCGGAGTCGGCCAAGCCGGTCCAGTTCGTCGAGCTCGACGGAGCCGAACGGGGCGAAGGGAGCTTGAGCGTGGCCTTGCCAAACGGAATCTGGGCGGAGTTCCCGCTCTCCGCCGAGAGGTCCGTCGTCGCGGACTGGATACGGGAGCTGAAGG